>WTHG01000232.1 GCA_011523245.1 Verrucomicrobiales bacterium
CTATGGCTGATTGCATCGTATGGTTGGGCAGCACATTGGTGTTATTTTCGATCATCTTTTTTATGTTCGGCTGCATCGTCGGCAGCTTTCTCAATGTGGTAATCCATCGACTACCCCGCGAAATGAGCGTGGCCAACCCGCCTTCGCATTGCCCGCAATGCGGTTACACCATCCCGTGGTATCAAAACCTTCCGCTGATTACCTGGCTATGGCAGCGCGGCCGATGTGCCGGCTGCGACACCCCCATTCCGATCCGCTATTTCCTCGTCGAACTCCTCACCGGCCTCGCCTTTCTCGGTGCATGGCTTCTGGTGCATTATCATTTCGCGGCTGGCGCAGAGGACCCATTTCTTAAGCAACCCATCGTGGCCGCTCTAGTCACGTTGGCTTTGGTAACCCTGCTTGGCGGCTTGATCGCCTCCACGTTTATCGATTTTGAACACTTCATTATTCCGGATGAACTTACCAAGGGCGGCATGATCACCGGAGCGGTGTTCTCCCTCGCAGCCCCCCAACTTCACGGGGCGTTTATGGGGGAAGAAGTTTCTCACGGCATGGCGCTGGCTTACAGCCTCCTAGGCATGGCCTGCGGTGGAGCAATCATCTACGCCGTGGTGCGCATGGGCAAAGCCATGTTTGGCAAACAAACCTATTCCGCGGAGGAAGCCGTGCGCGTCACCTTCGGCCAACATGCCATGACCATGAGCGGTGAAGGCGATGAACCGGATCTGGAATTGCCGTACGAGGAAATCTTTTATCGCGAAGGCGACACCATCACATTACACGCTGAAAAGGTGGAATACATTAACCGCTGCCTGTGGGATTGCGAAGTGGCCATTGACGCTCAATCTGCACGCATTGGCGAAGAGGAGTTTAAGCCATCGGATATCAAACACCTAGAGGTCATGACCAAAGAGGTCGTCGTGCCTCGTGAGGCCATGGGGTTTGGCGATGTGAAATTCATGGCCGCCATTGGCGCCTTCCTCGGCTGGCAAGCCACCGTGTTCAGCCTCATGTTCAGCGCAGTGTTGGGCGCCATCGTAGGGTCGCTGCTGATGGCCTTCCGCAAGGATGGGGCCAACATCATTCCCTACGGCCCTTACATCGCAATCGCCGCTGTTATCTGGATCTTCGGCGGCTATGAATTATGGGATTGGTGGTGGGGCACTTTCGGTCGAAGCTAAAGCCTATTTCCCGTTCTGCGCGCGCTGGCGCAAGGCATGATCCAGCAGCACCAGTGACGTCATGGCCTCTACCATGGGTACGGCGCGGGGGAGAACACAGGGGTCATGGCGGCCACGGGCTTTCAGCTTCACATTTTTGCCGGCGGCATCCACGGTGTCCTGCGTTTGCAGAATGGTCGCAGTCGGCTTGAAAGCCGTGCGGAAGTAAATGGTTTCGCCATTGGTAATGCCGCCCTGTACACCGCCGGAACGATTGGTCACCGTGCGCACTTTACCGCCGCGCATCCGAAAGACGTCATTATGCTCACTGCCTTGCAGGGTAATTCCCTCGAAGCCTGATCCGATATCAAACGCTTTAGTAGCAGGCAAGCTGAGCATCGCCTTGGCTAGGTCCGCCTCCAAACGGTCAAATACCGGTTCGCCCCATCCCACCGGCACGCCCCGCGCCACGCCGGTGATAATACCGCCAACACTGTCCCCCTGTTTACGCACGCGCTCGATCAAGCGAATCATTTTTTCCGCAGTCGCCTGATGAGGGCAACGCACCATGTTGGCCTCCACCTGTTTCAGGGTAAACTTATCCGGGTTTATGTCCGCCGAGATGTGTTTCACTTGACTAACGCAAGCAAGCACTTCCACCCCGAATTGTTTCTTAAGAATTTTTTTGGCAACTGCACCGGCAGCCACACGACCGATAGTTTCACGCGCACTGGTGCGTCCGCCCCCTGGCCAAGCGCGAATACCATACTTGGCATCGTAGGTATAATCGGCGTGGCTCGGCCGATATTTTGTCTCCATCTCAGTGTAGGCCTCTGAGCGTTGATCGGTATTTTCCACCAGTAGCGCAATCGGCGTGCCGAGCGTTTTGCCCTTAAACGTACCGGAAACAATCCGAACCTTGTCTCCCTCATCACGCTGGGTCACGATCTTCGATTGCCCCGGGCGGCGACGATCCAGCTCAGGCTGAATGTCTTTCTCACTCAACGGGATACGCGGGGGGCAGCCATCAATCACCACGCCCACGCCCCCACCGTGGCTTTCGCCCCATGTGGTTATCCTGAAGATTTCGCCGAATGAATTCCCCATGCGCGAGACCGTGGCATATTTCAGGGAATTTTACAATCTGACGGACTGTGAATGACTCCCGCTTGCAATAGTTATCCGTCCAGTCAAGATTTATTGAGATGCAAGGAGGCATCGGAATTCCCAAATATTTGAGCAGCTCCTTGGCGATTTTGCCACTGGTGTTGTTTTGGAATTCTTGTGAATCCACCGACCCAACGGACTGGCGAAGCCCTGAGGGTGGTCGATTTGCCAAAACCTCCGTAGAGGAACTCTACGAGCGTGCCCAGCGCAATGATTATTTTGCCATGGTCCATTTGGGCTGGCGTTACGATACCGGCACGGGCGTGAAAGCCGATGTCCGTGAGGCCGCCGCCTGGTACCGGCAAGCGGCCGAACGCGGCGGGCATTCCATGGCTCAGAATAATTTGGGCTGCCTCTACCGCGATGGCCGCGGCGTGATCCAGGATTACAAAACCGCTTCCACCCTGTTTCGCATGTCTGCGGAGCAAGGCAATAACCATGCCCGCACCAATCTCGGCTGGCTGTACGAACGAGGCTATGGCGTGCCGCAGGACTATCGACAGGCCTTACAACTTTACACAAAGGCTTCGCAGGAATATCGCGACTTCGAGACCGGCCAGCAACACGCTGGGCATCCAATGGCTCAGAACAATTTAGGCTGTCTCTACCGCGATGGGAAGGGAGTCAAGTCCGATGCCTTCACCGCAGTGAAATGGTTCCGTAAATCAGCCGAATCCGGCAACCATCATGCCCATCATAATCTGGGTATCATGTTTGAGCGCGGGTTGGGGGTGAAGCCAGATATCCGAAAGGCTCTGGAACATTACGAACAAGCACTCAACGCCGGGAACGTGTATTCTATGAACGCCGTTGCCTGGCTTTTCGAGAAAGGACAATCCGTCCCACGCAATCCGAAATTGGCCGTGAAATATTATACACAGGCGGCCGACCGCGGGTATTCCATGGCCATGTACAACCTCGCTTGCCTCTATCTTGATGGGCGCGGCGTAGAGCAGGATTCCATTTCTGCAATGGAA
>WTHG01000260.1 GCA_011523245.1 Verrucomicrobiales bacterium
ATTAAATGTTACGGCAATGGTGAATTTACCGAAAATACAGTCCAATCAATTTATGACTATCTGGCTGCCGAAGGATTTTTAGAAATTTCGGGTGATTAGTCTATAGGCTAGTTGAAATTTATAAACTAAGCGGAATTTGTCCCACCCTGAGTAGTTGGCGGTGGACGGAAGAGTCAGTCGATTCATTACGTATTAATACCGTGCGTTAGTGCTTCCTGTTAGAACATGCGAAACCTACGAGTTTTTGGTTTTTTTGCATGACGAAAAAAAGCGTTTTCCTGAGGAAAAAAAGTGGTAGGAGCGGGGGGACTCGAACCCCCAACCAACGGCTTAAAAGGCCGCTGCTCTACCATTGAGCTACACTCCCAACCTCTCCGGAAAGAAATCCGAAGGCCGCGCAGTGTAACGATCAAAGCCGCGCAATCAAGGATTTTTAGGGTCTTTTCATTTGCCCAAGCATTCCCTTCACCCTGCCCTATCCTTAGAAAGAAGGAGAGGATGCCTCCATTCCAAATACACCACTCAAGTTTGGAGGTTTGACATTTCATTCTGAGACGCCCCAAGTACATCTTATGTGGATGCGTTTATGGATTGGTTTGCTGGGCGGCCTTGGATTTACCGGATCGGTATTGGCTGAAGTGGTCGTATTGGAGGTGCATGGGGGTGCCAGGGAAAGGATAGAGGTGTTGTGCGAATTCCCCCTACCCGCTTTCAAGGGGCAAACGTTGGCCCTTAAAATGAAGGACGGCAAGCGACTACCGCTGCAGGTGGATGACCGGGGTCAGGCCATATTTATCCTGCCGAAACTGGCCAAGGGGGGTTCGACCTTTTTGGAACTGGACGTCAATGGAGCTACAATCAAGCATCAGGTCTTTACGTCGCGCAAAGGGCGCAAACTGCGGCTGGAGTTTAATGGCAATGTGATCGCCGAATATCAGGCCGAGGCGGCGGATCTGCCGCGCGAAGGGATTAGCCCGTTGTATAAGCGCGGCGGTTATCTACATCCGGTGTTCACGCCGAAGGGGAAACAAGTGACGGACGATTTCCCACTACTGCATACGCATCATCATGGAATTTGGTTTCCCTGGACCAACGCACGCTTCGAGGGGCGCAAACCGGATTTCTGGAATATGGGCGGCGGCACCGGTCGGGTGGATTTTGTGAAACTGGATAAGATCTGGAGCGGGCCGGTGCACGGCGGCTTCCGGGCGGTCCATCGGTTTGAAGATCTAACCGTGAAACCCGCCAAGGCGGTTTTGAAGGAAATATGGGAGGTGCGCGCGTATGCTCTTTCCGGAGGCGATCGCCCGAAATGGGTTTTTGATATCACGAGCACGCAAACCTGCGCTGGATCGTCGCCCTTGATCCTTCCGCAATATCGCTATGGCGGGCTTGGCGTGCGTGGGCATCGTGCATGGGATGAGGCGACCAACAACCCAACCCGTTTCCTCACGGCCAATGGTGTAAGTGACCGCCAACAGGCTCACGCCACGCGAGCGCGTTGGTGTTATATGGGCGGTCAGGTGGAAGGCTCGCAGGCGGGGCTGACAATCCTTGGGCACCCGAAAAATTACCGTGCGCCCCAACCGATGCGGGTGCATCCGAAGGAGCCGTTTTTTAATTTCGCACCGCAACAATTTGGCGATATGGCCATCAAACCGAATCGCTCTTATGTGAGCCGCTACCGGTTTGTAACGTTGGATGGTGAGCCGAATGCGGCTGAATTGGAGCAGATTTGGGAGAATTTTGCCAATCCGCCGTTGGTAAACACCATTGAAAAGTAGGGGTTGCACCACTTGGCCCGGTTTGCTACAAAACCGGCCTGCGGATGCCCCCATCCAAATCCGCAGATTATAACCGTCGCGGCGACGCCCACCACCCAGCCGCGGCGGTTTCTCTTTTCCCATCCCGCTCTGGGCTTCCATTTTTCGCAAAACAAGCGATACTGTGAGCATGATGTTTGCGTTAAGCGTAGAGTATGAAATGGCGGCCTTGATTGCCTCGATCCTGTTCGGGGTCGGCGCAGCGGTCTGGTTCTGGATGGAACTGCATTAACGGCCGACGACAAAAAAACGAGGCCCGCAGGCCCCGTTTCAAAATCTCCAGTCTCCGATCTGAAATCTACTTCGTCGGCACCACCCAGATGTTGCGGTAACGCACGGGGTTACCGTGGTTCTGCAGGTGCAGGAAGCCCGGTTCCGGGCCTTCGGGCAACGGACTGGCCGTGGTGCGCTTGGGCAGCTCCACGTTGTCATGAATCTTCACCCCGTTATGCAGCACAGTGATGCGGGCATTGGCGACCTTCTTGCCATCCTTGAATTTTGCCGCGGTGAATTCGATGTCGTACGTCTGCCAGGATAACGGCGGCAGCGCCATGTTCACATCGGGCGGTTTGATGCTGTAAATGCCGCCGCACTCATTGTGATGACCGGTGAGCCCGAAGGAATCGAGCATCTGCACCTCGTACCGCGCCTGCAGGTAGCAACCGCTGTTGCCCCGACCCTGGCCGCGGGCCTTGGGCTGGAACGGCGTGCGAAATTCCACGTGGAGCTTGTGGCTTTGAAAGCGCTTCACACTGTTGGCACCCTGCATGAGAAGCTTGTCCTCAGACATCTTTCCGGGCTTAAACTCTTCCGCACTTGTGCCATCGAATAAGACCACCGAGCCCTTGGGCGCCTTGGCTCCGAGAGTTGGGCTCTTGCGCATGATTTTTTTTAGCGACTGCTGATCGGCTCCGGCCACCTTGAGGCTTAGTGCGTCACCCTCAATCACTGCCGAAACCCCCTTGGTCTCAGCAAACTTTGCCCCATCCTTTGTCGCTTGGCCATCCAGCAGAGTCTTGTCGGATTTATCCCACCCAGCGCCCGGTAGACCACCCCTATGTATGACCGCACGGAACTTCCCATCACCCAAAGCAATAACCTGCACACCTATCTTGTTGCCGGCGTATTCGCCCTGCACTTTGAAGTCATGGCCGCCTTCCTTGGGATCAAGGATTCCTCCGGGCGCAGCCAGCGCCGGCAGAGCCGCCAATGTGAATGCAAATAAAATGAGTTCCTTCATGAATCAGTTAGGTTCGGGCGCGATGGTAGCAACCCGCGCAACCGGAGCAAGGCGAACCTCGCCCGCGCCAAATAAAAAAACCGGTTGCACCCGAGCAGGTATCTGGTAGATTCCGCGGCCTCCCGCGGGAAAAATGGTACACTTAATCCATCGACTGATCCTGGCAGGCCTTGTTTTGGCCGCCACCAAGGCTGCTTGGGCCGAGCCGTTGAAGGTCGGCTCAGCGGCGCCGGCGGTGGTGTT
>WTHG01000072.1 GCA_011523245.1 Verrucomicrobiales bacterium
GGATTCGGCTCCCGTTGTCGTCTACGGAAACGCCTGGGTATGGTAGATCCAAATATGTGGCGGGATCCAGCGAACTGCCGTCGGAATTGATGAGTTCGATTCGCCGAGCGGTGTTCAACGCCGTACCGGAAATGGTCATGGCTTCATCGCGCCGGAAGTTGTTATTGGAATCTACACTGAGATTGGAAATGGTCGGCGTGGTGGTGATGTTAGCAATGAGGGCCACGTTGTTCGTGCTGCTTAAGGCATCAGTGGCCGGGCCTCGAGCTACGCGGAGTCGTCGATTGGCCCCATCGGCAATAGATGTAACGGCATTGACTGGAAGGACCGCGTGTGTGTCGGATTTGATTTCGAAGGTGGCTGCGGAACTGTTGCCATCTGCAGGAAACACCATGGTGCCATCGGCACTTTCCACGCGAAAATAGGTAAGTGTGGAATTGCCATCATCGGTGAAAGCCTGGCCGCTCTTGAAGCCGTAGCCGTAGATGTCGACATTATGCTCAACCCGATCATAGTTGAGCCGGTCGCGGCTGGTTCCGGTGACCACCGGAACGCCCGTGGCAATGCCAATGGCAGTTGAGGCATCGCTTTTGCCCACGGTATTCCAGAGAACAACCGTGCGTGTGCCATCCGCCCCTTCGGCAGTCTCGTTGATATGGCCGGGAGGGATAATGATTTGGTTGTGCGAATTGATGAACGTTTGCACCACGGAACCTTGGATGGTTTGCAGAACTAAATTACCGTTTAGAACTTGAATTGCCGTAACCGAGGCCAGATTGCTGCCTTCGATAATGAGGTTTTCCTGGGTGCGTGTCAGGCGGTTATCCTCACCGGCATCAATGATGCGAGTGATCACCGGCACCGCGGTTGCGGGCGAGATAGCGTTTTCAAGAATCGACATCTGAGCGTCATTCGGAAACACCACGATATCATTCGGTCCCGGGCCCTTGATGTGACCCCAAAGACTGTAGGTGTTGGTGTTTCCGACCACGCTGGCTTCGCCACTCCAGATGACCTCAAAGCCCTGACCGAGCTTGGTGAAGGTGTACTGGATAGGGCCGCCGATAGAGCCAGGGCCGACGTTGGTGGTGAGTAGCTGCGCGGGCCCGAGGTTGTTGGTGTAGTTATCGACCCACACCGTGTTGTCCGTTCGGTTGAAGGCAATAGGGATACCGTCGGGAGAAACCCCGAGTTCATCGGCCACAAACAAAATATCCGGTTGGAAAATAGCCCGACCGACTTGTTGAGTGAAATGCTTGAGGGTGGGGACGCCGATAAACGCTGAGGCCCCGGGCGTTGTGTCGTTGAGGTTCACGACATTTTGTCCGTTGGTGCTCACAAACACGTCGGTCCATTCATGTGTCGTGGCGGTGAAGTTGATGCCGAGGAATGAATCAAACTGCTGTTCCTGGAACTGAATTTTGTTGATGCCGCCGCGCATGGCGATATCCACTAAGGCGGGGGGGGCCTGCACAGGCACGCTAGAGGTGATGGGCAAACCGGGGATTAGACCGGCATTGCGACGTGGGACGTAGGAGCCTTGAATGCCGGTGGGATCAGGATAAATCCGGCCGCCGCCTCCGGGGAAAACAGGGATGGCAAAGGTGGGCAGGAAATTGGCCGGCACCATGAGTACCACGTTGGGGTCGAGCCCTTCGTAAACGTAGTTGTTAGTGCGGTACAAGTATTTCAGGCCGCCGGCGTCATCATAGGTCAGTGCATGGCGCGGTTCGTAATGGCCGCCCATGGCGTTTTTGCCGTCGTAGTACACACCAAACCCAAAGAGCGTGGGTTGTTCGGTCCAGAAAATGGCGGTATTGCCGTAAAATGCATCGGTGATTGCGGAAAGGCTAGTCCACGCATTGCCGGTGGTGTCGGTAGTGAATTCCTCCATGTCGGCAAAAGTGGGCAGCGTAGTTACTCCTACTGAAGGCGGTGCATCGTGGATCAGCCGATAGCTGAATGCGACGTTGTTGATTAGCGAAGTGGGTTTGTAGGTGATCGGATCAAAATTGCGCAGGCGCACGTTGAAATTGATTTGTGTGCCGGCAGAATTAGTGGAGGTGGAGTGAATACCAAACGAATAACGATAAGGGTTTCCTAGCCCGAGATGGTTGATAATGAGTCCCAGCGTGAGGCTCTTGATGTCGATGACCTGCGCGTTTTTCGCGGTAGTGTTCAGCCAGGTGGTGTTGTAATTGCTTCGGAAACCGTGGGTGGTCAACTCCAACGAACTGACGCCGCTGTATTCATTGTTGTGGAAAAAGTCATTGACCGAAGTGAAAGCTTCCTTCACCGCATCGCGGCCTTCCAGACCAAAGTACTGCATGAAACTCGCGTCAAACGCATAGGTCAGCAAAGGAATATTCCAGCGGAAAAAAGTCTTCAGATCCTTGGGGCCACCCAAGTCATCTGTGTAGTTGAAGTCAATCCCGCCACTGGCCAACTCCGCGGGATCCATGGGGCCGACCATGACAAAGGCCGAAGCCTTCGGGGCTGCCCACAGCCCGAACAGACATGCCAATACCAAACACAACCGTTTCATGTTGCCCAATTCAAATGCCGGAATTGTTAATGGTCGTTCCCTGGTCAATATCTCCACCGAAAAACGCAGTGGTCCCTAGGGTCCAACCCTCCTTGCATTTGATTATGGCCTCTGTTTTTAAGTGCCCAACCCTTAGTTGTTCGCAGAAAAAATAGCGCCGTGAATAAGGCGTGAATAAATGCGGCTTAGCCGGTGAGCGTTCGGAAATAGGAGGAGGCACCGAGTATGGTGAGGGCAGTCAAGGAGCAGGCGCTAAGGAAGGCGACCCCCAGTACGATCGCTAATTCCGCGGCTTGCATGGACCATTGAAGCCTCTTTCTGCAGCCGAGCAGGGTGAGGGTTTCCATTTCGCGTGCGCGTAGACGGCGGGTCAGGCCGATGATCAGGGCTACTAATGCCCCCATAGCCGTGGCGACTAGGGCGTGGTGGGCATCTAGGAAATCGCGTACTCGCAGGATCATGCCCATGAGTTCGGCCATCACTTTTGGGGACTTGAGAACCTGTAAGGTGGCGTGGTCCTGATAATCCGCGAGCAACAGGGCTTGGCCTTTGGCGTCCTCGGTTTGGGCGAGCAGGGCGGTGAGGGGAAAGGTGTCCCGATCTCCGTGAAAATGAAATGACCCCACGTTTTCAGGGTTAATTTCGAGGTGTGTCTTCACGAGCTTCGGGCTTGTTCCGTTGTGGTCCAGGTCCGGATCGTGGCCGTGGCCGATGCCTTCCATGATCCAGACTGTTTCCAATTCTACAAAAATC
>WTHG01000308.1 GCA_011523245.1 Verrucomicrobiales bacterium
CTTTTCTGCTACCGTTCGTCCCGATGGTTAAGGGGTATTTTGCCAATGACGCTACACGCGCCGAACGCGTGCAAAAGCTCTTTGACACCATTGCGCCGCGCTACGATTTGATCAATAATTTGCAGAGTTTCGGCCTGCATCACCACTGGAAACGCCGCTTTGTGGCGGTGGCCAATCCGGGTGTTTCTGATCATGCTTTGGACCTTTGCTGTGGCACGGGCGACGTATCATTCGCGCTCGCCGAGAGCGGTACGCGAGTGATCGGCCTAGATTTCAGCCAGCCGATGCTGGATCGTGCCATGGGCCGCGATGAATTAAACCGCGTCGACTTCCAGCGCGGCGATGCCCTAGCCACGGGGTTTCCCGATAACCATTTTGAGATCGTCACCATCGCTTACGGACTGCGGAACCTAGCTGATTTCGAGGGAGGGTTGCGTGAAATGTACCGAGTGGCCAAGCCGGGTGGCCGGATTATGGTACTGGATTTCGGTAAACCTTCCTTTGCCCCGTGGCGCTGGGCGTATTTCACTTATCTAAAGTGGATGGTGCCGGTGTTTGGGAAAATCTTCTGCCGCGACGCGCCGGCTTATGCGTACATTCATGAATCTCTAGAGCATTATCCCGCACAGGATGGCGTCGACCAAACGCTACGCGAACTGGGCTGCCGCAAGGTCGCCATCCACCGCATCTTGGGCAGTGCGATGACCATTAATTATGGGGTGAAATAATTACTGCGCTGTGGCGCTCATGTCTCGCATGAGCGAAAGTGCGGTGGCTTCGGTGAGCTGACGGATGTCGTAGCGCATCAGCATGCGCGCGGCGGCACCGGGTTGGGGAAAGAGATCAAGCACGGTGGCCTGACCCACGATGGTGCCATCGGCAGCCTGTGTAGCAGTCACCTGAATATCCGGCACGGTGTATGTCTTATCGCCACTCAAGCCCACGACCTTCAAGTCGCGTTCACTGATTAGAATCTCCAGTGACAATTCAGGGAGATTGGTTTGAGCCGCATCCACCAAGGTCACCCCGGCCATGCGCAAGGGACGGCCGAATAGTCGTTCAACCTCACGTTTGGTTTGTTGGGTGGCGAGTTCGTTGGTATCGAAAAGGCGTCCGGGAATGCCGCCCGCTGCGGGGCCGCCGGCGGCTGGTGCGGCTCCAACGGGCATGGGTAGACCGGTGGCCGGATCGATTGCGGGCGCGCCACCTCCGGAGACAATGGGTACTTGTGGCACCTGCACGGCGCCTTGAGGTAAGTTGACGCGCACATCAATTTTAGGCGCGCCGAGCTTGGCGTAGGTGATCTTGAACTCATCCAGAATCGCCTTGGCTTGATCGGCCGTATAAAGGACATGCAGCGGAGTGGCGGGCGATTCGGTGTAAATGAACTGCTTGCCGGACTTGGCCTCGGCATTTTTTTGGTACACGGGCACGCCGTTCACTCGATGGACGGTGGGCGCCGGCGGCACGGTGGCACAGCCGGTTAAAAGGAGGGCAAACAGGGCAAGGACAAGCGTTTTCATGTGATCAAAATTAGCGAGCGAGCCGCACGCGCACGGTGTAGTTTTTGGCTTTAGGATTAAGGGAAGTAAACATGACGGTCTCCTGCGCGGTCTCGTCCAGGATTAGCGTTCGGAAAGGCGTTTCATCGCCGGTGGCGAAGCCTTGATCATCCTTGAAAATGCAATTCACCTGTAGGTCCAGTCGTTTGTTGGCGCGGTTCAAAATATTCGCGCGCACCTGCAGTCGGCCGTCGGGTAAAACGGTTTCCTGCAACGCCGTGCATTGCACGAGCTGGCTGCCGAGTGACCCGAGCGCGACGAACTTGCTGTTGTTGGCTTGAACGGATTGGGTGACAGACGGTGTGCCGCAGCCGATCAGGGTCAGTATGGGTATGAGGGTGAGCAGGTGTTTCATGAATCTCCTTTATCGGTCGGCCACCAACAGCACGGTGTCGCGGCCGGCTTTCACGGTGAACGTTACACTTTTTTGGCGATCGGGCAAGTCTGCCCCGGACGCATCAAGAAAGTCTACGGTGGCGGGATGCTCACCGACAGGCAATTTCAGCGCAGCGAAGCTTAGGTGCTGTGGTAGGTTGTTCCACGTGCGCGTATCGGCGCGGGGTTCGACGGAGTTGCCGATGAATTTCCCCACTAAGCCGACTCCCAGCAACGCCAACCCCGCATCGCGAGTATCCTCGTAATCGATTAGCACAACGCCCGGCACGGTGCCGGCATCGCCGATGGTATCGCTGACCTTTTTCACGGTGGCTTTGCGAGCCAGCACCAGATCCATCGCGCGGCTGCCGCGGGTGGAGGCTTGCACGGTGAGGTTGTCAAAAATCGGTGCGGTCACCGTCTGGCCCGCGACGGTGATGCGGATCTGGGCGACATCCGAGTGGCCGCCGTCATACACCAGCGCCTCGCCGACATCGCCGCCGGACTTTTTCACCGGACCAAACCCGGTTTGTAACACAACCAATGTATTGGCCGCCGGATTATAATCGGGCAGGGCGGTGGTGCCGGCGTGTTTGCGGGCGCGTTGCAGGGCACCTGAACCGTCCTTACCCAGCTTGGCGGTAATGAATCCATCGAGATAATCCAGCATCACCCAGTCGGCGCGGTACTCGTGTTTTTCGGCCAGCGCATCCATCAATTGCGCGGTGCGGAAACAGGCGCGGGCATTGGCTGGTTCACTGTCCATCCAGAAAATCAGGCCGCGATAAAACCAGCCCATGGCCCGTTCGTATGGTTCGCCGTGAAAGCCCTTCACGTTTTCTGGTGAGAATAGACTTTGAGCCATGCGCGTGCTGGCGTCGGCTTGAAGAATCTGCCCGGCCGCGGGCATGGCGGCCTCAAACAAGGCCTTGGCGTCGGCGGGTTGGTTTTGCTTGAGGGCAATCAACCCAACTCGCAGGCGCCAGAGGTTTTTATCCTGTTTTGGAGCCTGAGCAATGAGGCGTTTGCCCTCGATCACGAGATCATCGGAATACTCCGGAGCGGGCTGGATGTCCGGTGCCTGACAGGCGGTCATCCATAGCACACACAACAAACACAGCAGCGAGTTGGCCGTGGCAAACTTCATGATGCAGCGGACGCAGGCCTAACGGTAGGTCACGTCGTCTTTGCCCTGTTTCTTAATCTCATGAAATCCCTCCCAGACGATGTCCGTGTTGTTGGGATTGATGAGCTGAAACGTGTAGAGTATGTAATCGCTCGCGCCGGCGGCGCCTCTGCTGGAGATGGCCTTAAACGTGCCGGTGAGAATAAAATCTGCGCCCTT
>WTHG01000298.1 GCA_011523245.1 Verrucomicrobiales bacterium
GAGCTACACCCCCGCAACGTTCCCGTTACGGGAGGCGGGAAGTTAAGCTAATGCGCCGAACGCGTCAACCGTTTCAAAGGGGGCCGATGAAAAAAGTGATCCGGGCAACAGACGCCAAGGAGGTGGGGGTGGAGAACCCCTCTGAAGAAACGTTCTGTCGCCCGGATCAGAAAATTGGGTGTCGAAATAAGCTGCCAAAGATCTCCTCTTCTGTCAACCTGCGATTGGACGGGTTTAAATTTGACGCACTTTTCCCGTGACAATTCGGATTTCATTCGTATATTTCCCCGCCCTGACACGGTTGACCCCTTCGTCTAGTGGTTAGGACACTGGCCTTTCACGCCGGCAACACGGGTTCGAGTCCCGTAGGGGTCGCCATTTTTCGTTCGTTTTTCTTAAAAAACGACGTATTTCGGCTGATTCTCCGCACGATACACCCGATTCAACGAAGATTATATGCCCGGAACTCTTGCAATTGTGGGTCGCCCAAATGTTGGTAAATCCGCCTTGTTCAACCGAATTGCCGGTCGACGGATCGCCATAGTGCATGATATGGCTGGCGTAACGCGCGACCGCGTGGCGGCTGAGGTGGAATGGCAGGGCAGACCGTTTACGCTCGTGGATACCGGCGGTATCGGACTTGTGCCGGGCGAAAAATCCACGGATGTCATCGCCACGGCCACGGTGGATCAGGTAAATGTCGCCATTGAGGCAGCCGATGCGATTATTTTTGTGGTCAACGTGCAGGAAGGCATTGTTCCCTTAGATCTGGAGGTCGCCCAACATCTACGCCAAAGCGGCAAACCCACCCTGCTTGCGGTCAATAAATCCGATAATAATCTTCTCGCCGAGAACGCGGTGGAATTCAGCCAACTCGGTTTTGAAGATATTTTCCCCGTCAGCGCCCTGCACGATCGCGGCACTGACTCCATGATGCTCAAGGCGCTCTCGCATCTTCCCCATGAATCGGCGACCACCGGTACGGAGAAGACCAACTCCGAAGCCGAACCGCTCAAGCTCGCATTTGTGGGCCGACCGAATGTGGGTAAATCATCTATCATCAATGCCCTCACCCAAAGCGATCGTGTCATTGTGAGCGACATCCCCGGCACCACCCGCGATGCAGTGGATGTGCCGTTTACCATCGAGACCGACGGACGGCACCAAGATTGTCTCCTCATTGATACTGCAGGCATGCGCAAAAAAAGCCGGGTCCAAGACACACTCGAATACTTCAGTGTCACTAGGACGGCCGCCGCCATCGAACGATGTGATATTGCCGTACTGGTGATTGATGCCGAAACCGGTATTGTAGAGCAGGACAAAAAAATCGCCGACCTCATCACCCGAAACCACCGCGCCTGCATCGTGTTGATCAATAAATGGGACCTCACCACCGAAGCGGTCAAGGCCGCTCGCCGCGATGAAATACAGCACCGCCGCAAAAGGGATCGCCATCGAGATGACCGCGAAAAACGCCTGACCACCCTCGGGGAATTCGGCCAATGGGTGCAGGAGCAGCTTTTCTTTCTCGATTACGCCCCCGTTATTTTTACCAGTGCCGTGGATGGCTTTCAGCTCGACCGCCTGCTGGAGGCCATTCGCTACGTGGATGACCAATGGCGCCAGCGCATTCCCACGCCGCTGATCAACCGCACGTTGAAGGATATTATCGACCAACGTCAGCCACCCAACAAAACTGGCAAACGGTTCAAGCTCTACTACGCCGTGCAGCTGGATGGTTCTCCACCCGCCTTTACGCTCTTTGTGAATGCTCCTCATGTCTGTAGTGATCAGTATGAGCTATACGTCACCCGACAGCTCCGCAGCGCGTTTGGATTTGAAGGCTGCCCAATTCGACTGTTTGTGAAGGAACGCCCCAAATCCATCGAGCCAGTCCGGCGCAACAGCTAAAAGACCTGTCAGCAACACGGCATTGACCCAATCAGCCGTCGCCCTACCCTCGCCTCATGGCGCGAAAGAAGGCTCCCCCCATGAAATCAACCCGATTCGTCCACGAAGATCCCTGGCGCGTGTTCCGCATTATGTCAGAATTCGTGGAGGGCTTTGATGAACTCTCTCACCTCGGTCCAGCGGTCACGGTATTTGGCTCCGCGCGCACCAAGCCACGCGATAAATATTACAAAGCCACCGTGGATCTCTCAAAGCGGTTGGCGGAAAATAACTACGCCGTCATCACCGGTGGTGGTCCCGGCATCATGGAAGCGGCCAACAAGGGCGCGGCCGAAGGCGGCGGGAAATCCGTGGGCCTGAACATCAAGCTGCCCTTTGAGCAGTGCGGCAACCCGTACTCCAATATCTCGGTGGACTTTCACTATTTCTTCTCCCGCAAAGTCTGTCTGGCCAAGTACAGCACGGCGTTTGTGTATATGCCCGGCGGGTTTGGCACGATGGATGAGTTTTTTGAAATTCTCACGCTGGTACAGACACGCAAGGTGCCGCGGTTCCCGTTGATTTGTTTCGGGCGCAGTTACTGGAGTGGATTGCTGAAGTGGGCCAACGGCACGCTTAAGCGCGGCAAATATATCAGCCCCGAGGATACGGATCTGGTGACCATCACCGACAGCCCTGCCAAGGCCGTGAAGATCATTAACGAGTTCCACGCCAAGACCGGCGACCAAACCACGCCGCCCTCAGCCTTCGCCTAATGCGCCCACTAATCGAGCATGCCCGCACGCGCCACACGCCGGAGTCTCTGGCGGAGCAACTGCGAGGTGTGCCCGGTTTGATGCTGCTGCGCGGCGATGGCGAGGCCACAGAACAGGCACGGTATTCGTTCGTGGTCGCGCGCCCCTTTCTCACACTGCGCACGTGGGGCAGCCGTTGTGAAATGCGCACGGCCACGCAGACTTCTCGCCCCTCCATCGCCTACGGCAACCCGTGGCATATGCTGGAGCAATTGCTGGCGCGATATGAGTTGATCGATGAAATTGACCTGCCCTTTCCGCTCGGCGGCTGTTTTGGCTACTGGGGGTATGACCTAAAAAATTTTGTGGAACCCCGCCTGCGTGCCCGGGCGGTGAACGACCTCGAGCTGCCGGATTGCGCCGTTGGGTTTTACGACAGCCTCGCCATCTTCGATCATCACCTCGGCAAAACTTGGCTGGTCGCCACCGGCCTCGCCGCCGATGGTTCCCGCAATGAAGCCCGCGCCCGTCAACAGGCCGACTGGTGGCATGAGCAACTCGAGAGAGATGAATTCCACCTCAGCCCATTATTCGAAAATACCGGTGGGATGGAACTAACCCCTCCCAGCT
>WTHG01000165.1 GCA_011523245.1 Verrucomicrobiales bacterium
ATCTTATGCCTCCCGCCATATCCCAATAACCTGAATTGCCATCCGAAATTGAAAGGCCAAGCCGTTTATTAAAAAAATGGATAAAAATAAGCCATTATTAGGTAAAAATTCTCAATTTAGGCCGTTTTCCAAGTAGTTGGCGAGCGTTGCCAAATGGTCGGCGAGCGTTGCCAAATGGTCGGCGGGCGATGCCAAGTAGTTGGCGGGCGTTGCCAAGTGGTTGGCGAGCGTTGCCGAGTGATTGGCGAGTGATGCCAAGTGGTTGGCGAGTGATGCCCAATGGTTGGTGAGTGATGCCGGACCTCTGGCGGACAGAACCCAGCATTTGGCGTGCGGAAACCTTCGTAAATTAATAATATAAGTCGCACCGCACCGCCTGTCGCCCGTATAAACCGCCACCATGAGATTGAAAACCACCTTCACCCCCGCCGATTTTGAGGCACTGGCTCAGACGGATTTATCCGAAACCACCTGTGTCGTGTTCGATATCCTGCGGGCCACCAGCAGCATGGTAACGGCGCTGGCCAATGGCGCGGAACGTATCCGGCCGGTAGCCACCATTGAGGAGGCTCTAGCGGCCAAGGCCGAATATCCGGAGGCATTACTGTGCGGCGAACGGCATGGTCAGCGGATCACGGCCGAGCAAGCGAAAGGTACGGACTTTGACCTTGGTAATTCTCCTCGCGAGTACACCGCTGAAATCGTCACCGGAAAAACGCTCATTACCACCACTACTAATGGGACCCGTGCGCTGCGTACCAGCCTTGGCGCTCGTGAAGTATTGGTCAGCAGTTTTCTAAATCTGCAGGCAACGATTGATCACCTGTGCGAGGCGTCACCAAAACGGCTGGTGCTTGTTTGTGGTGGCACTTTTGAGGAAGCCGCCTTTGAAGATGCCTTGGCCGCTGGAGCGATTGCCGACGCGGTCTGGAATTTGTTTACTGATGATTCCATTGAGGATTCGGCGCAAATTGCCCGCGCTTTATGGCTTGCGCACGGAGCTTCCTTAAACGCATCCATTCAACACGCCCTCAACGCTCGTCGCCTCTTGGCGGTGCCCGAATTGGCTGCTGACGTGGATTTCTGTCTTCAGCGGGACACTATCGGTCAAGTTATCCGCCTCGACCCCCAGGGTTGGGTTGCTTGATTGACAGGGAGCCGACCTCGGGCTGGCCAAAACCACGTGGTTGATGGCGTCGCGGCCGCTTTTGACTGATGCATTGAGCCCATCAAAGCCGGCCGTATCCAGCAGGACACAGTAGCGTTGCGGTGAATAATAGTCGGCCTTGTAGCCCACGTAACGGCCGGAGAGGGAGTAGCCCGCCGGAGTAAAACAGTCGGTCACGAGTTTGCCGGTGGATTTCAGATTTTGCTTAAGCCAACGCAGGTGCTTGAGGGTAGCCGGTTTGGGAAACCAACTTGAGAGGCCGACGAAGAGCGCAAGATCAAATGGCCCATTGGCGGCGCATGCTTCACGGAAGTCCGCCTTGCTGAGGTCGCCTTGGCGGAATTCGAAATGAATTCCCAGCTTGGCGGCACGGGCGCTGAGCTCAGGTGCCAGTACCCCGTGCGGATCAAGATCGGCGGCCATGAGTTTTACCTTTTTCATGAGCGCGGGGGTTCGGCGGGCAATGCTTTCCAGTGGGCGGAATAGATCGTAGGCATAGCCGCTCGGAGCGGTAAAGACGGTGACCTCATCTTGCGATTGTAATCGTTTTTCCAGCTCGGGCTCGATGTGTTCATGGAGTAATTGTAGCCGGTCATAAACCGCACGGTGCAACGGATAGCCCTGAAAAATGGCCGTACCCAGCCTGGCATGTTTGGGGTCGTTGTCGTAAATCTCCTTCATAACGCCACCTGAATAACCTTCCTTGAGAAATCGTTGCCCGGGTTTGGAGAGGGAGAAAAATGGTTCACGCCACGCGCCACTGAAAAAGCGCGGGATGAAGTAACGGAACACATAACGTGGATTGAAAACCTTTTTCCAAATACCGCCGTCGGCCAATTCGGTTTCGGTAGTGCCGAGCGGCTTGGTATCTTGTTTTTGTGCTGTTTGTTTCAGAATGTGCGGGCGCAGGGCGACCAGAGCGTCCTGAAGTGCTTCGCCGGGGCCCTTGCCATTGACATCGATGGTGATGACCGATTGCTCCCCTTTAACACGCCGCATGGTTTCGAGTGCGATTTGATATCGACCGTGGGTTTGGGCTAAGTCATCCGCATTCTCATGACGGTCAATTTTCTGGCCACGGCCGTGGATGCGCTCCAGCGCAACCTTGGGATCCAGTTTTAGCAGGATCACCACATCCGGCATCCAAACACTGTGCAGGCCCACCGCCCGCGTGATCTGGTGCAGCCAGCGGCCGGGGCGTAGATTGGGCATGCGGGCGGCGGTTTCCTTTGGCACGGGTTTGCCATCCAACACGTAGTTGAGTACAGCAGCCAAATCTTCGGGGGTCGGCGCAAAAGATTTTTCTCCTTCGCGGGCGGGATACAGATAATTTGCGGCGCGCCCCATGGTAGAGAGAAGCGTGTTGCCATCACTTACCACGCAGTCGAGAGACCACTTGGAGACCATGTGCCGTGCGGCCGCGTCTTGCGCCATCATTTGCGGCACTTTCAGAAACGGATAAATTCGACGGCTATTGGTGAAACGTTTGGCCCAGCGCTTGAGCCTTTTGGAGATGCGAGCGGTAAAGGGGATGCCTTCAGGAGCAAAGCCGGAGGTCAGGCAATCTTCTTCAGGGCCATTGACCACGTAGGTTTCGCCTGCACCGCCTGCCTGCAGCTCATATTCTGCGGCCACCAACATCGGCAGGGAGGCCGCAAAGGTCGATTTCCCGCTGCCATCGATGCCGATGACGCTGATGTGGAGGGTGTTTTCCTTGTTTCGTTTCATATCATTTCCTCTTTGTTTCGCTTCATGAATCCGCTTAGTGGGTTTTGAATTTTTTGCCGGGAATAAAGGGCAGCAACCCGGCCACGCGCAGGGTCACCTCGCTGGCTTCGAGGGGATCTTCATCAATAAAAAACGGCATGCGTTTGCCGCCCTGCACGCGCAGGGTCACCGGTGTGTTGGCCGTAATGCGAAGAATCCGGGCCTCCTTTGCCAACGCCTTCGCGCGCGGCACGAGGCTGAGTGCCTGCAAACGGCTGCGGTAGGGGATGAGATGGAGCGACAATGCGGGATCTTCCACAGACAGCTCCGGCTGAAAGGGCAGTGCCTTCAATGGAAAGTTCATCAAGGCTCCGGCCAGTACCCGGAAC
>WTHG01000191.1 GCA_011523245.1 Verrucomicrobiales bacterium
GTTTCTGTCAGTGTTCGCCATTTACCGATTGGCAATTCGCCTAGCTTGACGGTGCCAATCTGCACCCGGACCAGCCGGATGACTTTCAAATCTTGTGTCTCAAACATGCGACGGATTTCGCGATTCTTCCCCTCGGTCAGCTTCAGCTCCACGAGACTGCGGGTGCCGTTGGCGCTGATCAATATGGCTTCGGTGGCCCGCAACGTTTCGCCGCGGTGCACCACTCCTCGCGTGAGCAGCTTGAGGGTGGAGTGAGTTACTCTCCCTTCCACTTCCACGCGGTAAATCTTGGGGAGTTCGTACCGCGGATGGGTGATCCGCAGTGCAAAATCGCCGTCGTTTGTGGCAAAGATCAATCCTTCACTGTCGCGGTCCAATCGTCCCACGGGTTTCAGGTCCCAGTCTGCCGGCAGCAAGTCGCCCAGTAGGGCACGTTTGCGCTCGTCTTTCCGGGTACACAAAACACCACGAGGCTTGTGTACCGCCACGTAATGATGACGAAGGGGTTGAATATGGCGGCCGTCCACGGTCACCACGTCGGCTTTTGGGTCGATTTGAACCCCTTGCCGAGTGATGCGTTGGCCGTTTACCTCCACGCGGCCTTCCCGGATGATCGTTTCGCTGGCTCGCCGCGAAGCGATTCCGGCCTGAGCCAAGAATTTTTGCAGGCGCACCATCAACTTTCCTCCGGATACAGAACACACGCTCGGTATCCAACCGGGAAAACAGAAGACGCCATCCGGGCGAAGGCCCAAGACATCGAAGTTGAAAAATCAGAAGAACCTATTCAGCGGGCTTGGTCTTCCGTAAACCGGAGACGCGCTCGCCGTCCTTCCACTGACCCCGCTTCCGAAGCAGCGCGACTCGTTCCCAACGTTTCAAAACGTTGCGCTTCGCACCCACGGATCCGGCTGTCTTTAAACTACGATGTCGTGACATAAATCTGTTTCCTCGTCACCTCGCCATGACAAGTTTAGAGGCCAATAGGGGCACATCTTTCCTTGGCACGGGCGAGGCCAACTATTAGTTGATGGCTCGCGCCAGCGGCAAAAGTTAGTTACTAACACTGCTAACACCTGTTAACAACCGTTTTTTCGAATTTTTTTGTTAGCTCAATCCTCCGCCACGTAGCATTGCTTTGAGACCCTTTTTTCGGTAGCGTCCCACCCCTGTTGTCATGGAAACACTCCTGATTGCCCTGCTGGCCGGAATTGGCTTCGTCGTCGCCTACCACACCTACGGCCGTTGGTTGGGTAGCAAGATCTTCCGGCTTTCGGCCGATGCGGTTTGCCCCAGTAAACGGTTGGAGGACGGCGTCGACTATGTGCCCACCCGCAAGTCGGTCGTCTTCGGGCACCACTTCACCTCCATCGCCGGCACGGGCCCAATCGTCGGCCCGGCCATCGCCATCATGTGGGGGTGGGTGCCCGCGCTGCTTTGGGTGGTGTTCGGCTCCATCTTCATTGGTGCGGTGCATGACTTTGGTGCCTTGGTCGTCAGTCTCCGCAACAACGGCCAAACAGTCGGCGACATCGCCGGACGGCTGCTGAATAAACGCGTGCGGTTGTTGTTTCTGTTTACCTTGTTCATGGCATTGACGGTGGTGCTGGCCATCTTTGGTTTGGTGATCGCCGCGGTGTTCAAGCAATACCCGGCGGCTATCTTCCCGTGTGTGGTGCAAATTCCCATCGCGGTAATCATTGGCGTGATGCTGCATCGTAAGGGGGGCGAATTGCTCCTGCCATCGCTTCTAGCGCTGGGCGTGATGTACATCACGGTAATCTTTGGAGACAGAGGATTCCTGGGAGACTTCAATGCTACGCTTGCCGCTTGGCCCATTTGGATGTGGGTGATTGTGTTGCTGGGTTATTCCTATGTGGCGTCTGTATTGCCGGTATGGACACTGTTGCTACCGCGCGATTATATCAACTCGCTGCAGCTCATTTCCGCACTGGTGTTGATTGTGCTCGGATTGTTTGTGGCCGCCATGTTCCCCGGTGAAGGTCAGGAGCTGGCGATGGTGGCACCTACGTGGGATTTGAATCCCAAGAACGCGCCTGTCATCTTTCCGTTCCTCTTTATCACCATCGCCTGCGGCGCCTGTAGCGGCTTTCATTGCCTCGTCTCCAGTGGCACTAGTAGCAAGCAACTGAAGGATGAACCCGATGCCCGCTTTGTCGGCTACGGCAGCATGCTCACCGAAGGTTTTTTGGCCACCTTGGTGATTGTAGCCTGCGGCGCCGGGCTGGGCTTGGGGATGATGAAGGACGGTGTTCTGCTCACCGGCGATGCGGCTTGGGCCGCGCAGTATGGCGACTGGATGGCTGCCAAGGCGCTGGGCGCTAAAGTGGGCGCTTTTGTGCAAGGCTCGGCCAATTTCCTTCAATCTCTGGGCATCGCCGCCCCGGTGGCGATTGCCTTGATGGGCGTACTAGTTGCTTCTTTCGCCGGCACTACACTAGATACGGCCTGCCGTCTGCAACGCTATGTGGTCCAGGAATTGGCGGCTACTCTCGGGGGTAAAGTAGGCAGTGAGGGCGCGCAACCGGCCGCGCCGTTTGCCTTGTTACAGAACAAACACGGGGCGACGATCTTTGCGGTGGTGCTTGCCACGGCCATGGCGTCTATTCCGCAAGGCGGTGCGGAATGGAATTTGGCCAACGCCGGCAAGGGTGGGTTGACTTTATGGCCGCTCTTTGGGGCCACGAATCAGTTGCTCGCCGGGTTGTCGTTTATGGTCATTGCGTTTTATTTGTGGCGGCGCGGACGGGCGATTTGGTTTATTGTCATTCCCATGTTGTTTATGTTGGTGATGCCCATGTGGGCAATGCTGCACCAGCTCTTCGTGGCGCCGGGCTGGCTTAAGGCGGGTCAGGAAAATTATCTGCTCGGCGGCATCGGGCTCGCCACGATTGCGTTGGAAATCTGGATGATCATTGAGGCGGCCCGATTGTTCCCGAAAGCCAAAGGGGTTTTGGAGGAGAGTTTGGAGACACCGGATTTGCGCCCCAATACCGAGGGATGACTGCCTCGAGGCCGCAATCCATCGCCGTGTTTGGGGGTTCCTTTGATCCGGTACACAATGGGCATGTGATGATTGCCCAATCGGCCTTGGCGGAACTGGAGTTGGACCGGCTCATCGTGATGCCCGCGGCGCAATCGCCGTTCAAGCCGGTGCAAAAATTAGCGCCGGCCGAAGCGCGGATGGAGTGGTTGCGGTTGGCGTTTGCTGGGGAGCCGAAGGTCGAAATCAGCTCATGGGAATTGGACCGAGGCGGGGTCTCGTATTCCATTGAAACCCTGCGTGCCTTGGCGGCGGCACATCCGAATGCGGAAATGTTTTACCTGATTGGCGCCGATCATGTGGCGACTTTGACTGAATGGCGGGAGGCGGAGGCGCTTGCCGAGGCGGCCACCTTTGTGGTAGTGCCTCGGCCGGGCGCGCCGGAAGAGGCTTTTCCCAAGCCGTTCCGCGGGCGTTATTTAAAGGGCGATCCTTTGGCAATTTCGGCCAGCGAAATTCGCCAAAGATTGCGGGCCGGGCGGTCCGTGGCAGATTTTGTGCCGCCACCGGTTGCGCAAATGCTTAATTCGATGCAGATTTACTCGGAGAACTGATGCAGGGACTGGAATTGGCAGAGGCATGCCGTTTGTATGCTGAAGAGAAAAAGGCGGAGGATGTGATCATCCTGGACGTTCGAGAAGTGTCCAGTATCACAGATTATTTTGTGATCGCCACCGGCACCAGCGAGCCGCATGTGCGGGCGATTTGGACGGAGGTGGCGGACAGTATCAAGCAAAAGCATGGTGTGGCCGTAGGCAAGCCGGAGGGCATCCGAAACAACAAGTGGGTGGTGTTGGATTACTTTGACGTGATCGTGCACGTGATGATCAAGGACATTCGAGATGAGTACGATCTGGAAGGGCTGTGGAATGATGCCCCACAAGTGTCCGCCGAACCGGTGGCTTAGGGTTCGTTTTCCTTCTGATTTAGCTCCGTAGCTAGACGCCACGTGAGGATGAATTGGGCCGTTAGCCCGAGCAATACCAGCAGATTACCCACTTGAGACAAGCCGTGAAGTGGTCCGAATTGTTTCGCGGCGGTCTGTTGAGCTTCATCCGTGATGTTGAGCCCAAAGTAGTCGGCGTACTTCGCATGATGCAGGGCGTCGAGCTTGGGCATGATCCAAACCATGCTGACCACAATCAACAGGATCACTGTGCCAAGCACTAGTGCTTGGCGTACTTGAAACCGCCTCGCGTTCCAGCGCCAGCCAATCACCATGGTGCCGAGTGCAATGCTGGCGCAGGAAATTTGGAAAGCAGTGAATTTGCCAATGAGATAGCGCGCGGCAATGCCGTCCTCGGGCTTGGGCAGGATGGGGTCCAGTGCGGGGCTGAAAAAAGCCGGCCCGGCGAAGAAGGTGAAAAAGACCGCGCTCCCCAACCACACCGCAGCGTTGAGGGCGGCGACTAGGGCGACGATTTTTTTTGGGTTAGATTTTTTTGGCGTCAACAGGTTTCTCCGGTTCGGCGTCTTTATCCTCAACACTCTCGGTCAACGGCGAGGAATGGTATTGCACCCGTGCGGCCACGAGCGCGCCGTACAAGATGATGAGCCACGTGAAGTAAACCGCCAGCATGAACACGGGCAATAGGCCCAGACTGCCGCCGTAGGTTTTGGTGTACAGATCGTTTTTCATCAGCACATGCGAAACGTACATGGCGCTGAGCACGTGGTTCAGCTGCCAGAGGATGCCGGCGACGAGACCGCCCCAAAAAGCCGCACTCCAGGAGACGACCATGTTGGGGATCAGCTTGTATAGAAACGTCAGCCCGGCCATGGCAAATAGCAGGGGGACCAGCGTGTTGATAAATCCGCCCAAGCTCTGGAGTTGCTGGCTGATATTGCCGAAGACGCCACCATGGGTCAGGGCCATAGCTACGATAATACAGCCGGGGCCGAGGATCAGGGGCAGGGAGAATTTGAGAATTTGCGCGTACCAAGCACGCGATCGGCGGATGCTGAATAGATCATTAAAGGTATCCTCCAGCTGCATGACCACGAGAAGGCCGAGGTAAATAAAGACTAGCGCGGTCAGGACGCCGGTTTTGTCCGGCCGTATTTGGCTGGCGAGATTGGTGATAAAGTTGTTGATGTTTTGCTCGAGGTTGGTGCGGATGGTTTGGATTTTTTCCTCCACTGCCGATTCTTTTTGGCTCGTCGAAGCAGGCAACACGCTGACGACAATTTTGCTAACAAACCGCTGCACAGATTGCGATTCATCGTGCGTAGCGGCCGAGGTGATGGCCGCGGCCAGAGCCAATACCGGCACGAGTGCGAGCAGGGAATTAAACGCCAGCGCGGCGGCCCGCATGTAGCAACGCTCTTCATCAAACTTGCGGTAGGCCAGCAGGATGAAGCGTGCCACGCGCATCCAGCGCTTGGGCAGCACTTCGCGGCTTTCCTTGTCGCACACCCGTTTCAGGTCTTCCCGAAAGATCTTCCACGGGTTGGGAATGTGGGGTAGCGGATTCTCCACGAAGGGGAAACGGTTACCATTTTTGACGGGGTAATTCAATTTCTGAACCGGCCACCAGCTAGTTTGAGCTTTAAAATTGCCTCCAATTCTGCTGTACTGTCCGCACGGATGGCGCGCAAGGAGGCTCCCCAAAAGGACACAACTCAGGGAGGCGCTAACGAGGTTCTGGGTATCGGCTTGTTTGCATTGGCCGTCCTGTTCTTGTTGGCCCTATTCTCGTACGACAAGGGTGACTTGTCGTTCAATGGCACGGAGGTCAATGATCCTCGACACAACCTCGTGGGTCTAATTGGCGCGTGGCTGGCGCAGGGTTGTTTCTTGGCCTTGGGTGTGGCCGCCTATCTGTTGCCGCCGCTCACGCTGGTGTTCGCCTTCGGTTTTCTGATCAACAAACTCGATGGCTTACGGAAGCGTTGGCCGTGGGCGATCGCTATGATTTTGGCCGGTTCGGCCGGGCTGAGCCTGTACCCCAATCTCTTCGGCGGATTGGCCGGCCAGCTCAATACCGTGGATGGCGGCGGCTATATCGGCATGCTGCTCAACAAAGCCATCTTCCAGCACGTGGGCACCGCCGGCGCCACGGTGATCCTGCTGGCGGTCTACGCAGTGAGCCTGTTGTATATCACCAATTTTCAACTTAAGGATTGGGCCAATGAGATGTGGCAGAAATGGAAGCTACGTCGGATTGATCGATCCGCCCCGCTGGCGGAAGAGGAAGTGGAACTGACCAAAAAAGAGGATGAACTCGGTCAGCGCCTTAAAGAACTGGAGGAACTTCAACGCAAACTGGAGGCCACACAAACACAGGTCGAACAAACCGCGCAAGCGGCGGAAGAAACGGTGGCTGCCCATCAAGAAGATCCGCGCATCATCGATCTCAGTCAGCCCGGAGCCCAAGCCACACAGACTGAGATGGGTGATGAGTCTGAGGATGACACCTCCGCCAAACGCCAACTGGCTGCCATCATGTTTACTGATATCGCCGGCTACAGTCGGTTGGCCAACCATGATGAAAAAGAGGCGCTCAAGCTAATCCGGAAACAACGTCGCCTACTCAAACCGATCGTTAAGAAATTCGAAGGCGAATGGCTGAAGGAAATCGGGGACGGTCTGCTGCTGAGTTTTGATAGTTCGCTCAATGCCGTGGACTGCGCCCTGGCCATTCAGGAGAAAGTTCGCGGACAAGCTCATCTTGATCTCCGGATCGGAATTCATCAGGGCGATATCGTGCGGGACGGCAAGGATATCTTGGGAGACGGGGTCAACATCGCTTCCCGGATCGAACCCTATGCCCCGATTGGCGGTGTCGCAATTTCAGAGAAAATTCAGCAGGACCTCATCAGCCAACCGCAATACGAGGTGCAACTACTCGGCGAATTCGCTCTCGAAGGCGTGGATCAGCGCGTCGAAGTTTACACCTTGAAAACCGGAGCGGAAGAGCTGGATGAAACCCAAATCATCGAGCCTAATGTCACCACACAGGAGGAAACAGTGCTGCCTCCGGATGCTCTGGAAAGCGACGAGCCCGAACCTTCCGTGCCGGCCGCCACGGCCGACGACGTTTTGGGCGTGGAATCGCCCGAACCCAGCAAGGGTGAAGAGGACGGCACCGAATCTTCCGTGCACATCGCGGCGCCTGTTTCCAGTACCGGCCCGTTGCAGCAACCGAAGAAGAAAGGCCCCAAGGCTACGCGTGTGGATCGCGGGCCGATGATTGAAAATTATAACCTGCCTCCCGCCAGCTTCCTGCAGGCGCCCGAGTATCACGCCCCGCAGGTGGACGCCACCGAGGAACTTAAGACGCAGGCCATCACCATCCAAAAGACGCTCAATCAATTCGGCGTAGAGGTGACACTGGGCGACATCACCAAGGGACCGACCATCACCCGGTTTGAGCTGCATCCGGCCGCCGGCGTGAAGATGGAGAAAATTACCACTTACGCCAACAATATCACCGCCGCGCTGGAAGCCGAGCGCATCAACATCCTTGCCCCGGTACCAGGCAAGAGCACCGTGGGCGTGGAGGTGCCCAACCGCGTGAAGACCAAAGTCATCATGCGCGATTTGCTCGAAAGCGATGAATGGAAGAAGAGCAAGGCCAAGATTCCCGTGGCCCTCGGTAAGGATGTGTACGGCAAACCGATGGTTGCTGATCTAGCCGAGATGCCGCATCTACTGATCGCCGGTGCCACCGGCGCAGGCAAAAGCGTGTGCATGAACAGCATCATCGCGTCGTTGTTGTATAAATTTTCTCCAGACGAAATGCGGCTGGTGATGATCGATCCCAAAGTCGTGGAGCTGCAGATGTACAACAAGCTACCGCACCTCGTAGTACCTGTGGTGACCGATCCCAAAAAGGTCATCCTCGCCCTACGTTGGGTGGTGCAAGAGATGGAGAAACGCTACAAGATTTTCGCGCAGGAAAATGTGAAGAACATTCACGCTTTCAACAAACGTTCCCCCAAGAAACCGCTACCGGAAACCGAACCGGAGCTGCCGCTATTCGGCGGTGGAGGCGATCGAGTGGAGGCTGGCCAGGACGGCTTTGCCGTGGAGATCGATGAGGAAATTACCGTGCCGCGTGAGCAGGAACTGGAGATTCCCGACAAGCTCAGCTACATCGTGGTGGTGATTGATGAGCTGGCCGACCTCATGCTCACCGCCCCCGCCGAGGTGGAGAACGCCATCGCCCGCATCACGCAAATGGCCCGTGCCGCCGGCATCCACTGCATCGTGGCTACCCAACGCCCAAGCGTGAAGGTGATAACCGGCGTGATCAAAGCAAACATCCCCAGCCGCATTGCCTTTCAAGTCGCTTCCAAGATCGATAGTCGCGTGATTCTCGATGAGATGGGCGCGGAGAAACTGCTCGGCAAGGGGGACATGCTTTATCAACCCCCCGGCGCGCCCAAACCCATCCGCGCGCAAGGCCCGTTGGTGGAGGATCGAGAGATCGAGCAAATCGTAGACTTCATCGCCGAACAGGGCAAACCGAGCTATGAGATGGAGATCCATCAACAACTTTCCAAACCCACCGCCGTGTTGGATGCCGCGCCCAGCGATGAGGAAGAGGAACTGATCCAGCAATGCATCGAAGTCATTCGCAGCGAGCAAAAAGCCAGTGTGTCCAAGCTCCAACGGCGTTTGCGTTTGGGCTATAACCGTGCCGCCCGCCTGATGGATGAGTTGGAAGATCGCGGCATCGTCGGGCCCGCGCAAGGCAACGAACCCCGTGAAATTCTCATCGACCTCGATGGCACCGGTGCCGATGGCCGTGGCCAGACGATGCATACGATGGTGTAATGTTCAGGAAAATGAACCCATCATCGGACCTTCGCGCTCGGTTTAACCTTTCACAATTCAAGTTCACAGCGTAACTTCAGCTTTATGGCGAACCTGCCAAGCATCCAACGGACCTACAAGGTATGGGCGGCGGACGATGTGGTTTACGGCCCGATCGATTTTCCGTTGCTCTCCCAGTGGGTGCGCGAGGCACGGGTGGTCCGCGATAACTGGGTGTTTACCGAGCAGACCGACAGCTGGTCGCGGGCGGCGGACTTACCGGAATTGGGCCTGCACTTTGAGGAAGCCGGTGGTCTGCTGAAGCCCGGTACCATCAACGGCCCCATCGATCCGCTCATTCCCGGCGTGCCTGTGGGGGCCTTGCAGCAGGTGGATATTTTTAAGAACATGACCGACCGACAACGCGGCCGGTTCGCCCAATGCATGGAGGTGCAGAAGTTCACCAAGTTTGAAACCCTGCTGAAGGAAGGCGATCCGGGCGGCGCGTTGTATATTGTTCTGGAAGGAGTGGTGCGTGTGCGCAAGATGATCAGCGGCCGTGAGGATGTACTGGTCACACTCGGTGCCGGCGAAATGTTCGGCGAGATGTCCTTGTTTGACGACTCCAAGCGCTCGGCGGATATCGTGGCCAACGGCGACGGCGTGTTGTTGCGACTCAGCCTCGATGTGATGCAGCGCATGGTGGATAAACAGCCGGAAGTCGTCGTTCCGTTCCTTGTGGAAATGGCTAAGAAAATGGCCGGCCGCATTCGGGCCGATAATGAGCGGCACAAAAAGGACACGATCCTAATGCAGTCCCGCCGATAACCGGCACTACAACGTGATCACGTCGCCGTCGTTCAGGAACTTATGCGGCAGATCGCCCAGCGCCGCGGTGGCCTGAGCCTGCATTCCCTCTAAGTCCGCCCGGTAGGGCCGCGACAAGTGCGTAAATGCCACCTGCCCAATGTGCCCCGCCGGGTGATCCTTCAGGTACGCGAACAATTCATCCGGCTCCACATGCGCCAATTCGCAGACCAATAAATCTACGGGTTGAGTCAGTAACGGTTTCAGATCTTCCAGCCCGCCAATATCTGCCGAGTGTGCAACGCGCGTGTCCTCATTTTCGAGCACAAAACTGAACGCTTCAAAATCGGCCGGATACTTCTCGCCGAAGCTGGCCTTGAGTTGATCCAGATGCGTCGTTGGATGAGGTGTTACCGTGATGCTGCCCACCTCGAAGGAGGCACCTTCCTGCAACGGCGTAAAATTCAGCGCGCACGCCATCAGCTCCTCAAAGATATAGGCTGCATCAAGCATGCGTCGTACCGGCTCCACACCTTCGGCTGGTAAATGAATCGTGAGATCGCGGTTGCGTTGATCCAGCCAAAATCCCTGCATGAGCATGAAAAAACCGCCCACGTGATCACAGTGCAAATGGCTTAGCACAATGCCATCGAGGTCATCCGGCTGCACTCCAGCCGCTCGCAACCGCCGGCTCACCGGCTCACCACAATCCAGCAGCAGCGTGCTGTTCTTGAGCGTAAAGAGAAACGCCGAATGACCCCGGCGATCGCCGGCCCAGCCGTCGCCCGTGCCGAGTGCCTGAAAGGTAGCTTTGCTCATGGCGCTTGGCCGTACCCTATCGAACGGAGGTTGCTTTTGTAAACGCTACATCTGGGCTGTTCACAGGATAGTTGGGATAACTTTTGATCGGATCAACTGGCTAGAATTCTACTTTCGGCCTGTGGCATCTGTTGGCGATCAATTGCGTCAGGCCCGCGAATCACAGGGACTCACCATTCCTGAGGTGGTGGATCAGACGAAAATGAAGACGGATCAGGTTCAGGCACTGGAAAGTGGCGACTGGTCGATCTTTGCCGCTCCGGTGTACACACGCGGGTTTGTGCGCAACTACGCCACGCTGCTCAAACTGGATTCGGAAGCGTTGCTCGAAGCGCTTGATGTAGAACTGGGGCAGGCCCAGCCGGCCGCCAAGGCCGATGGAGATTCGCCGTTGCGTGCCGGCGTGATTGATGGGCTGATGCTTCATTTTTCAGGAGTGAAATGGCGCGCGGTTATTCCGATATTTTTGATTGTGACCATGGCCGTGGGTGGGTTTTTCGCCGCCGATTACTGGCGGGACTATCAATCCCGCGATCACCTTGAAGGCTTGGGCTCCGGCCTGAACGATGCGCCCGTGCCCGGGGATGAGGATCAACTCCCTGTGATTACTAACGCGCCACCCTCGGCGGCCGAGCGTTCTTGATTTTCGCGGGCTGCTCCCTATGCTGACGCGGCTGTGCCCAACACCGTACCCATTCCTGCTGCTCCCACTCGTGTGGGAATGATCTCGCTGGGATGCGCCAAAAATCTGGTGGACGCCGAGGTGATGCTTGGCTCGCTGATGGCCGATGGCATGGAGATTACCAATGAGCCGGCCGAGGCGGACGCGTTGATCGTCAACACGTGCTCCTTTATCGACTCCGCACAGGAAGAGAGTGTGGACACTATTTTGGAGTCGTCCGAACTGCGGTCGGTACAGCAGCCTGGGCAGGCCTTGATTGTTTCTGGCTGTTTGCCGCAGCGTTTTCGCGAGGAACTGCCAAAACTAATGCCGGAGGTGGATGCCTTTATGGGCGTGGACCAAATCGCCGAGGTGTCGCGCATTGTGCGCGAGGCGATGGCGCATCGGGCCACGCAACCAGTTGAAGGCGCTCGGCCGGTGAGTAAGAAGAAGCCGGCGGCTCCGGCGAGCGAGATCAATGTGCGGCCAAAGTATGTGCCGGATGTGGAGACGCCGCGGTTCCGTCTGACTCCGCAGCATTTTGCCTACGTGAAGATCGCCGAGGGCTGTAATCATCCGTGCAGTTTTTGCATTATCCCGCGCATGCGCGGCAGCCATCGCAGCCGCCAACAGGCGGACATTGTGGCGGAGGCCAAGGAGCTGATCTCACAGGGAGTTAAGGAGTTGAACCTGATTTCGCAGGACTCCACCTATTACGGCATGGACCTGCGGCCCAGTCATCGGAAGACCATTTCGTCCCCTGATAAATTTGCGCGCGCCAATGCGGATCTGCCGGAAGACGCGGCCACGTTGTGCTCGCTGTTGAGGGAGTTGAACGCCATCCCCGGCGATTTTTGGATTCGCCTGTTGTACACCCATCCGGCGCACTGGACGGATGAACTGATCCAGACGATTGCTGAGTGCCCAAAGGTGGCCCGCTATGTGGACATGCCCTTGCAACACATTCACGACACGATGCTTGAACGGATGCGGCGTGAGACGGATGGACAGTATATTCGTGACCTGATCGCGCGCATTCGCGAAGGCATTCCCGGCATCGCGATTCGCACGACATTTATTATCGGGTTCCCAGGCGAAACTGAGAAGCGGTTTGAGACGTTGCTCGATTTTATCCGCGACACAAAATTCGAGCGGCTGGGCGTGTTTGCCTATTCGAAGGAGGACGGCACTCGCGCCGGCGGCATGCGTGGGCAAATCCCGGTGGAGACCAAGGATGCCCGCTGTGCGGAGGCAATGGCGGCTCAGCGCAAAATCGCACGCGCGCAGGGCAAGGCGTTGATCGGGAAAAAGCTGAACGTGCTCGCGGAGAAGCTGGCAACGGATAAGGATTTGCAGGGCGCTGATGTGCGTTCTTGGGAACACGGGTTGATTCGCGATACCAAC
>WTHG01000276.1 GCA_011523245.1 Verrucomicrobiales bacterium
CCATTCCAACACTGTGGCACCCCAGGTGAGGCCGGCGCCGAAGGCGATGATTAGTATCTTATCGCCGCGCTCGATTTTGCCGGAGGAAAGCGCTTCATCAAGGGCTACTGCCACGCTGGCGGCGGAGGTGTTGCCATATTTCTGGAGATTCACAAACACCTGATCCTCACGCGCCCCCAGCCGATCGCCGATGGCGCTAATGATGCGCTGGTTGGCCTGGTGTGGGATGATACATTTGATGTCCTCAATGCCCACGCCGCTGCGTTCCAGCACATCTTTGGCGGCGGCGGTCATGGCGGTGACGGCGTTTTTGTACACCTCCTTGCCCTCCATTTTGAGGAAATGAATTCGCTCGTTGACTGAATCGACGGTGGCCGGTTGACGGCATCCACCGCCGGGCATGGCGAGGATATCCGCCTTGGTGCCGTCACTACCCAGACGGGTGGCGAGTACGCCTCGGGCGCCTTCGCGGCGCTGGAGCACGGCGGCTCCGGCGCCATCGCCGAAGAGCACGCAGGTGTTGCGGTCGGTCCAGTCGATGATGGAAGACAGCTTTTCCGCGCCGACAATCAACACGTTTTTATACACGCCACTGGCTATAAAGGCGCGTCCCACTTCGAGGGCGTAGATAAATCCGGAACAGGCCGCTTCGAGATCGAACGCGGCGGCTTTGGCAGCGCCCAGTTCCTGTTGCACCAAACAGGCGGTGGCGGGAAAGGGCATGTCAGGCGTGATAGTGGCCACCACGATAAGATCGAGATCGGCTGGTTCCAGCTCGGCTTGGGCCAGTGCTTTGCGGGCGGCGGCAACGGCCATGGTGGAAGTGAATTCGCCCTCGGCGGCCATGCGGCGTTGCTTGATGCCGGTGCGGGTGGTGATCCATTCGTCGTTGGTATCCACCATTTCGGCGAGATCGGCATTGGTGAGCACGCGCTTGGGGACGTAGGAGCCGATGCCGGTGATGGCGCAGCCTTGCAGCTGGTTGGATTCGCTCATGAATTCAGGGGCGCGCTGGGCGGCCGACGGCAGAGATCATAGGGGCAGGCTGGCCGGCAGGCAAGACCGGACACCCAAAGATCGGGGCGGAGAATGACAAAGGAGCCCGCGAAGGGCTCCTTGACATAGCGTTGGCCGTAAGGCGGGTGGCTTTAGAATCCGCCTTTGACGGTGATGATTTGCCGGCCTTTGTAAAAGCCGCAGCTGGGGCAGACGCGATGCGGCAGCGTGGGTTCGCCACATTGTTCACAGGTCTGCACCTTGGGTAGGGTGAGCGCGCTGTTAGACGCGATGCGCTTGCGTCGTCGGCTTCGTGAAGTTCGTCTTTTCGGTACCGCCATTGTTCTATGACCTAAAGGTTATGGTTGCTGCTTCCACTGATTCAGCGCGCTCCAGCGATTAGTCTCTTCGACGTCCTCTGCGGGCAGCGTTTCCTGCTGAAATACCAGCCCTCTGCACGATTCATCGCACAGGGGGTGGTGCGGAAGGCCGAGCAAAATATCTTCACGCATCCACGGGGTCAAGTCTACATATTCGCCAATTACCTCGATGGCATCATCGCCCTTGAGGGGCAATATGCAGCTCCAATTGGGCATTTCCATAGGGTGGACAAAGGGTTCCAGGCATCGGGCACAGTCGCAGGTGAAGTTGATTTTCAGGGTGCCATGGACGAATACGGAGTCGTCTGTGCGGGAGGCATCGAGCTGAAAATGCAGTGCTTCGGCCGATCGAATTAGGTCATCCGAACCGCCCACGGCGAGATCCAGTTCGATGGCCGGCAGTTCGCCAGAGAGGTGAACATCCTGATTCTTGAGTTGATCCAAGTGGATTTTGATTGGCATAATACACCCTCCTTTTGTGTCATCCGGCGGGCTGTTCGAAAACTAACCAGCCGAAAAACGGGTTAACGTTTTAATTTACGTTTTAGCGCGCGCTCCACGTTTGCCGGGACAAACGCGCCGATTTCTCCACCCAGTCCAGCAATTTCCTTTACCAGACGCGAGCTAAGAAAAGTGTAGGACTCGCGGGGCATCATAAAGATGGTCTCAATCTCCTCCTTCAATTTACGATTCATCAAGGCGAGCTGAAATTCAAATTCAAAATCGGACACGGCCCGTAGCCCGCGTATAATCGCTTGCGCTTGGTGAGCTTCGGCAAAGTCTACCAGCAATCCCTGAAACGCCGCCACCTCCACGTTCTTCATCGGTTTCACTGCCGCGGTGATTTGCCGTTTCCGTTCGGCCTGCGTAAACATCGGTTGCTTGTCGGCGTTGGCCGCCACGGCCACGATGACTCGGTCAAACAGCTTGGACGCCCGCTCCACCACATCCAAGTGGCCGTTGGTTAGAGGGTCGAAACTCCCAGGATAGATGACCGTGCGCATCCGGGACAACCTCCTTCCTCCTTGTCCATCACGCAAGGAATTTCCCACACCCGAGTGGGGCGCCCTCGACAAAACTGCAAAATCGAGGTTACATTGCCAACGAGAGCATGACCGAGCCCATTCCTCCAGTGCCACCCACCGAGGTCTTGCCTGCGCCTGAGGCCCCGGCTGATGTGATCCCGCAGCCCAAGACTTGTGGCAAGGCCTTTGCCAGCCTGTTGCTTGGACTATTTGGTTGTCTTCTGGGAGGCGTGGCGGTGGCTGGCTTGGTCTGGAGCCCCGGCGCCGCAGACAATGTGCAACTCACCGGCAATCTTAACCAAATGCAGGATGTGATTGTGGCCGATACCAAGACGCGCGGCTTGAAGATGGTTTTCGCCTCATTCGGCCAATGGTTTGGATTCATCGGTGCCGGATTGGGGCTCATCGGTATTCTGCAAGGCATCACGCATCTTTATCAGGCCGGCATCCGGTTGGTAATCCCGCGGCGCTGGTTGGCTGGTTTCGGTACGTTTTTCTCCTTTATCGCTTGCCTGAGTATCGTGGCCGGGCTTAAGCACGGTTATGCCGCCAATGTGGGCTTGCACGTGGAAAATGCCAACGAAGCTTTCGATCGCGTCGGCCAGGTGGCCAACGTGATGCAACAGGCGCAGGACATCGCTGAAGGCAAAGCCCCGGCACCGGCGGGGTTGGACGAGCAGACCCGCGGCATGGCCGAAAGCCTGTTTGCCGGTACGCTGAATCCCATTACTCAAATTTGGACCGAGGATTACCTGAACCGGCACGCGCCCAACATCGAGTTTTATGCCACTGATGGTCGTGGCTATAGCATTGAGAAATCCCGCAACACCCGCGTCATCGTCATGCTTATGCGC
>WTHG01000096.1 GCA_011523245.1 Verrucomicrobiales bacterium
GCCCAGAAACAACCAGCTGCCCATCGGCTCCAGGGCTGAAGACCATGCTCCAGGTCATCGAAGCGGAAATGAGTAAAAGTAAAAGCAGGGCCCCAGTCTTATGCACCGTACCCATGAGCGTCATCCGATCTTCACCTGTAAGATCAATGTGACGGGTAAACGTATTGTCGTTGAGTGCGGGATTTGCTGTTCTCATCATAATGTTCCTCCTAGTTCCGATTGTATGAACAACGCGCGGACGGAATGTTTAACACATCGTACTCTTTTCGTCCATCCTCTCCTTTTGCCTCGCCAGTAGCCAAAGGCTCCGCCAACATCCGCAGCTATGGCTGATGCGCCTTATCTGACTGCGCCGGTGAAAAGCAAGGAGCTGCCCAAGGGCATCCCGTACATCATTGGCAACGAGGCGGCCGAGCGATATTCGTTCTACGGCATGAAAGCCATTTTGGTCATCTTTATGACCAAATACCTGATGGACTCCGACGGCGCGCGCGCGCCGATGTCCGAGACGGAGGCGACCACTTGGTTTCACCTGTTCAACAGCGCGGTGTATTTTACGCCGTTGCTGGGCGCCATTGTGGCGGATGCATTTTTCGGCAAATACAAAACCATCATTAGCCTCTCGATTGTGTACTGCCTGGGCCACCTCGCGTTGGCGTTGGATGAAACCCGCCTCGGCCTAGCCGTTGGCCTCACGCTAATCGCCATCGGCGCGGGCGGTATCAAACCGTGTGTCTCGGCGCATGTGGGGGATCAATTCGGTAAATCCAACGGGCATTTGCTCACCAAGATTTTCGGCTGGTTTTATTTCTCCATCAACCTCGGCGCGTTTGCCTCGCAGATCATGACGCCGATCCTGCTCGACCGCTTCGGGCCGCACATAGCCTTCGGCGTGCCGGGCGGATTGATGCTACTGGCCACCATTGTGTTTTGGATGGGACGGCGCGAATTCGTGCATATCCCGGCTGGGGGCATCGATTTCCTGCGGGAAACCTTTAGTAAAGAAGGCCTCAAGATCATTGGCCGACTGTGCATCATCTACCTGTTTGTGGCGGTGTTCTGGTCGCTCTTTGACCAATCCGGCTCCAAGTGGGTACTCCAGGCCGACCGCATGGACCGCAACTGGCTGGGCATCGAATGGCTTCCTTCGCAGATCAACGCCATCAACCCAATCATGATCATGGTGTTCATCCCGATCTTCGCATGGCTGATTTATCCGGGTCTGAACAAAGTGTTCCCACTCACGCCCCTGCGCAAAATGGGTATCGGCTTTTTCGTGGCAGTGCCGTCCTTTCTTATTCCCGCGTGGATTGAGATGCAGATCAATGCCGGCCATTTGCCCAACATCATTTGGCAACTGCTCGCCTATGTGTTTCTGACCGCTGCCGAGGTGTTCATCTCCATCACCGCGCTGGAGTTTTCCTACACACAGGCACCTAAGAAAATGAAGTCGCTCATTCTGGGTTTCTTCCTCATCTCCGTCTCCATGGGTAACCTCTTCACCGCGGGCGTAAATCATTTTATCCAGAACGAATCTCCCGGTTTTACGCCGGATGTGAAGGGAACCTACGTAGTGCGCCTGAGAACCGACGATGGAGAGACCACGGTGGATCGGGAAATTACCATCAATGCTGTGGAAGAATTGCCGGAAGACAAAGCGCCACCGCAGGAGAAGCGTAAGCCCTCGGTTGACGCCGGCCACTTCCGCGCGGTGCCAGCCGGGGAATTGGTGCGCCTGTACGGCACGGCGTCCAAAGGAGACTACAATGGAGCCTTCCGATACAGCTGGAATTGGGTGCAGCTACCGGAGGACAGTCAGTTGGACGCGCAAGCCTTGAAGCTCGCGAATACCCGCAACCCGCATTTCACGCCGGATGTGGACGGCAACTACGAGTTGCAATTCACCGTACAAGTCGGCGAGAGCAAGGAAGCCACTGCCTCCAGCAGAGTTTTGCTACAAGTGACCGATGAAAACCTGCCACCCGTGGTGCAGGCTGATGACAACGCCACTGTGGCCATCGGCAAAACCGCCGCACTCCGAGGCATGGGCTCCTTCGACCCCAATGGCGACGAACTCACCTTTGAATGGTCAGTGGTATCGGCCCCGGACGGCAGTAAAGTAACCACCGAATCCCTCACCGGCCGCCAATTTGCCGGGCCGTCCAGCAAGTTGAAGGGCCCTTATTATTACCTCTTTTTCGCAGGAGCCATGCTGTTGGCCGCGCTCCTGTTTATTCCGGTAGCGCGGTGGTATCAGCCCAAGGAATACCTGCAGGACGAAGCTGATGATGCTGGCTCGGACGCAAATGACACCGATTCGGATATAACGGAAGACGATCCCAGGGCCAAACCGGAGTAGAAAAGACCGTTTTCCAAGAAAAGACCTATTGACACCATGGGTCGTTTCTGGTTCCATCCCGTCCCTTTTCTCGGATTTTTGGCTTATGTATGCAGTATTTGAAACCGGCGGCAAACAGTACCGCGCCTCATCGGGTGATCTCCTGAAAGTGGAGAAGCTCGACACTGAAAACGGCGCTTCCGTGACGTTTGACCGCGTGTTGCTCGTCAATAACGACGGCCAAGTCACCGTGGGCGCGCCCACTGTGGCCAACGCCTCCGTGACCGCTGAGGTGGTCGACGCCGAGCGCAAAGACAAAAAGATTCTCATCTTCAAGATGAAACGGCGCAAGACCTACCGCCTCAAGAAAGGTCACCGGCAACGCCATTCGATTGTAAAAATTACCGGCATCAACGCCTAACCCAGAACACCCCATGGCACATAAAAAAGGACAAGGCTCCTCCAAGAATGGCCGCGACAGCCACAGCAAACGCCTCGGCCTCAAGCGCGGCAACCAACAGCTTGTCGAAGCCGGCACCATCATCGTGCGCCAGCGTGGCACCCAGCATATCCCCGGTGAAAATGTCGGCATCGGCCGCGACCACACGCTGTTTGCCCTGGCCACCGGCCGCATCCGTTTCGACCGCAACCGCGGCAAGAGCCGGGTGAATGTGGATCCGGTGGAGGTCGTGCAAGGCTAAAACTTCTGCGCCACTATTTTCACGGGCGAGGTTCCGGCCTCGCCTTTTTTGTTGCCGACCCAATAATTCCGTCATGTTCATTGATCAGGTGAAAATCTATGCCCGCGCCGGCCACGGTGGCGCTGGTTGTGTGTCCTTTCGCCGCGAAGCCTTTATCCCCAAGGGCGGGCCCGATGGTGGCAATGGCGGCCGGGGCGGCGACGTGATCTTGGAG
>WTHG01000121.1 GCA_011523245.1 Verrucomicrobiales bacterium
GGCTCTTTGTCACGCCCATCTACTGGATCAGCGCTGTGTGGTATCGCCGCATGCGTTGTTTGACTTTGGGCGATTGGTTTACCGAACGCTATGAATCCAAGCCCATGGGCGTGGCCTACGCGATCTTCGGTTGTTTTTATTACGTGGTCTACGGCGCCATGCTCTTCACTGCTATTGGCAAGGTGGGCGTGCCCTTGTTGGGTGAGGAATTGATGGGCACCAAAACGGAGTACGTGCTCGTGCCGCTGGTGGCGGTGATTGTGATGGTGTACGGCGTACTGGGCGGCGTGACCGCGGCGTATTGGACCGATCTTATCCAGGGTATTTGTATCATCCTACTCTCGATCTTGCTGATTCCCTTCGGCCTTAATGAAGTGGTTAAACGTTTTGGGGCACCAGGCGATTCCTGGACGGACGGATTCCGTGTGATGCACGAGCAGTTACCGGCATCCACTTTTGAAATCGTGGGGGGGAGTGCCGCCAGTGAATTCCCGCTCTATGCCATCATCACCATTGTCATCATGAACATGATCGGCATTGTGCTCACGCCCCACTTCATTGTCACTGGCGGTGGCTCGGCCAAGAGCGAACACGATGCCCGCGTCGGCCTAGTGACCGGCAACTTCATCAAACGCTTCTGCACTATTGGCTGGGTAATTACCGCTCTGATTGTGCTGACTCTTTACCGCGATAATCCGGCTTTGATCGGAGATGCGGACATGGCCTGGGGAGTGGCCACACGGGAACTGCTCGGTCCTTTGGGAATCGGGCTCGTGGGTCTGATGCTGGCCTGTTTGCTGGCTGCGTTGATGAGCAGTGTGGATTGCTACATGCTCGTTTGTTCGGCGTTGGTGGTGCGCAATATTTATGTGCCTTACGGCAACCCGAATGCCTCCGAACAGGAATGCCTGCGACTCGGCCGGATCACCGGTGCCATTGTCGTGCTCGGTGCCGTGGTGGTGTCCGTGACCATGCTCGACATGTTCAAACAACTCGAGCTGACCTGGATTGTGCCCATGACCTTTGCGGCTTTGTTCTGGTTGGGCATGTATTGGCGCCGCGCCACCACCAAGGCGGGCTGGATCACGATTGTGTTTTGTTTGCTGTGTTTCTTCGTGTTACCGCGCGCAATTCCGGCGGTGGCCCCGGAGTTACGCTCTAACGAAGCTTATCTGGCAGTGAACAGTCCGGAAGGAGCTGCGGGAGGGCAATCGATTTACTGGACCGGTGGAGTTAAGGAAAACGAGGAAGAGGGAGGTGACAAGATCGGGCTAGGCTCATTCCGGTTTGACATGGTGATTTACGACAAGCTGCTCGGGCTGGATCTGACCCAATACCGCAAGGCCGCGCTCAAGACACTGGAGTTTCCCTTCAAAATTATCGCGCCTTTTTTGGTGATGATCATTGCCAGTCTACTGACGCAGCCCAATAGCAAGAAGGCACTCGATCGGTTGTATGTGAAAATGAAAACTCCGGTGGACCCGGATCCGGAAGGAGACGCGCGCGAGATTGATGTGAGCTATGCGCGACCGGACCGATTTAATGACCGGAAACTGTTCCCGGATTCCAACTGGGAATTCGAGCGGCCGACCAAGATGGATTTCTGGGGATTCGTGGGATGCTTCGTGATTTGCTTCGCGATCATCGGCGTGGTCCTATGGGTGGCCCGGATCGGGGCATAAAAAAGGCGGGCCAGAAATGGCCCGCCAGAGTGAGTGGTTAGAATAATTACTCTTCAGATTTGTCTTCAACCTGAGAGACGGCATCCTGTTTTGATTTGCGGTAAAAATGTCCAATCAAAACAAGCAGGAGAAAGCCGCCTACAATAAAGATGGCCTTGTCGCCGGTTTTGGATTTAATCGCCGCCAAGGCCCCAATGGTTGCTGCGACGGTGGCAAAACCCATGGCGATATTGAGGGCAACACGTTTGCCTCCTTTGGGGATATCCTCCCCGAGCAAGCTCTTGCTGTTGACCATGCAGAAAAAAGTGAAGTAAGCGACTGGCAGTAAAACCATTCCGAACACACTCGTTGGGATAGTCAGCAGGAAGTCGTTGCCCTTACCCCAGATGAATAGATAACCCAGTGCCCCAGTGATGCCCGGGAGGACTGAGCCTATTTTATGGACGGGACCGCTGAGGTTGGTGCCAAATGCTTCCGAAAGGCAGAAGCCGTTGATCAGCATCAAAATGATAATGGTGGAAACGGCCATGCCCAGTACTCCAATCCCAAAAACGGTTTGGGAGATTGTTTTGTTTCCGGTGAGGTTCTGAAGCGAATTCGCCAGTTGGAACGCGTCACGATTTACCAGCATCGCGGCCATTTTTTTGTCTTCGATTGTTGGTTCCTTCAGGGCTCCACCCGATTTTTCCGCCTGAACTTTGAGGTGTGCGTTGAATTTTTCCAAATTGCCATCGTAAGCCTTTTGGATTTTTCCAGGAACTTCACGCTCACTGTTCGGATCGATTAATCCTTCATTGAATTTTCCGTGAAATTGGCTGGCGGTCGCGATCATCACGCACGTGGTTGCGAGGAAAAAGGGAACGAACAGGCCAATCCCAAGATCAAAGCTCGCCAAACCCCGGTGCTCACGTCCCCATCCTTTGCGTAACATGGAGTAGGGGAGCAGGAAGGTCATGTTGATGCCAACTGCGGTGGCCGCGGCGGCAATCATTTTGTCCTTTTGAGTACTCATCACCACGTTTGTCCAATATTCGGAATCGGATGATGCTTCAATAAATGGCTGCAATCCGCTGACCGGTTGCGATAGCAAACTGGGATTTGGAATAAAACCACTGAACACGGCTCCCCAATTCAATTCGGAGGCCATGACCGCAACGACGCCGAAGAAACTAACCACTACGATGCCCACCATGACTTTGAGGATGACATCGAAATACCTTGCCCATTTGGAGTCGTACATGAGTACGACTAAAGTGCCGATTGTAAACAGGATGACCGCGCCGATGTATTTCCCCGTATCGCCATCTGGCAGCAGATTGAGGTTTTGGGTCATGGCCGCCGTTCCCAATGAGAATTGCGGCATGGCCCAGACAAGGTTGGCGAGCATGGCGGCAATCAACCACCCCCAGCCGAGCACGGGGTTGATATGTTCGTTGATGGCCTGAAAAGGTTTTTTGCCGGTGGAAAGGGTGACGTAGCCGATCACCGAGAGCATGATGATACCAAAAATCATCATCATCGGTTGGAGCCACAGGAGTTCTGTGCCGCCGATAATTCCAAGAAAC
>WTHG01000291.1 GCA_011523245.1 Verrucomicrobiales bacterium
CATTCTCATTTACCCAATCAATTCCTTGATCAGTTCACCGCCGGTTTGGCTAAGCTGCTTGAAGCGGCCGCCGTGGAAGTAGGAGAGTTTGTTGTCGTCGAGGCCGAGTAGGCGCAGGAGGGTGATGTGGAAGTCGCGGATGGGGTGGACGACCTCGGAGGCGGTTTCCCCGATCTCATCGGTGGCGCCAATGGTGTGGCCTTTGTTCACACCGCCGCCGGCGAGGAAGATGGGCATGGCGTTTTTGTTGTGATCGCGCCCGAGGCGTTCGCCGCCGCCGCGCCGGCCGTTGTCCGGGGTGCGGCCGAATTCACCGCACCACACGATGAGCGTGTCATCGAGCATGCCGCGTTGCTTGAGGTCTTTTAACAGGGCGGCGATGGGGCGGTCGACGGATCGGATGCGTTCGCCGTGGGATTTGGCGAGGTAATCATGCGAATCCCAGCCGGCGGTGTAGGCCTGCACAAAGCGCACGCCGCGCTCGAGCAGACGCCGCGCCAGCAGCAGGCGCCGGCCGAATTCCTTGGTGCGATCGTCGTTGAGCCCGTACGCCTCGCGGGTGGTTTCCTTTTCCTGACCGAGATCAAGGATGCCCGGCACCTTCATCTGCATTCGATAGGCCAGCTCGTAACTGTCCATGCGCGCGGTCAACTCGGCATGGCCCGGGCGCTTGGCGGCGTGTTCCTTATTTAATTGCGCGAGCAGATCGAGGTTGCTGCGTTGTTGCTCGCGTGTGACGCCCTTGGGCGGGTGCAGATCGAGAATGGGCGATCCTTTCGCGCGCAGCGTGGTGCCCTGATAGTGCGGCGGCAAAAAGCCATTGGACCAGTTGGCCGCGCCGCCCTGCGGATAGGCCACCTCGGGCAGAACCACGAATCCGGGCAAATCCTGATTCTCCGAGCCGAGCCCGTACGTGACCCACGACCCAATCGCCGGATCGCCGCCGAAGCGGTTGCCGGTGTTCATGTGATAATTGGCTGTGGGATGATTGATCGACTCGGCCTGACACCCGCGATACACGCACAGCTCATCGGCCACGCTGGCGAGCTGTTCCCAATGCTCGCAGAGATCGATGCCGCTCTGCCCTGCCTGGCGAAACTTGAACGGGCTCTGCACGTAATAGCGTTCGCCCGAGCCCATCGCGGAGAGAAACTTGCTCGAGCGCTTGAACTTCTGCAGATGCATTTCGCGCAGCTTGGGCTTGGGGTCGAAGGTATCGATATGGCTCGGCCCGCCGGCCATATAGAGAAAAATGCACCGCTTCGCCTTGGCCTTCGGAAAATGCCCCTCCTTCGGCGCCAACGGCCCCTTTGCCTCCTCCGCCCGCAACATCGAATGAAACGCCAAGGCCCCCAAGCCACCGTTGACTCCGTAGATAAATTCGCGTCGATTCATGACTAATACACGTAAACAAACTCGTTGCTGTTAAACAAAACCAAACACAGCTCCGCCAGGGCCCGCGTTGGAGGTTTCACATCCCATGGCTTCAGGTCGGGCACAAAGTCATCACTGGAATAGATATCGAGATCCTCGACCCACCAAAAGTCGAGGCCGGTCATTTCCTCGACCATTTGGCGGATAACATATTTGGGCGGCTCCACCTTCACCGGTGCAGTGGCGCGGTGATGCGCCAGTGCCTTGGCGATGTGGGCGTGGCAGGCTTTTAGTTCAGCCGCGGTGGGTTGACGTTGAAAGACGAGCTGAAAGGCTCGGGTGATTTGCCGATCCAAATTTCCCGGCCGCTCCTTTTCCAGTCGCGCCGCAAAGGCAAGGGCGCGCGCGTGATGGATGGGGCTGTTCATCAGTGTGAAAGCTTGCGGGGCGATGGTGGCGGTATCGCGGCGTTCACAGGAAATATCGGGGCCGGGTTTGTTGAAGACCTCGAGCATCGGATCGGCCAGCGTGCGGATGCGCACGGCGTACAGCGTGCGGCGATTGCGTTGGGCCGGCTTGGGATCCGCCTGATACGCCGGGCCCACCGAGCCCATAATGTGGCGCGGCTGCATGGCGACTTCCTCGTTAATCTCCGGATGTGCCGGAATACCGCCGATGGCGCGGTTGAGCTCGCCCGAAACCGCCAGCATGGTGTCGCGCAATTCTTCGGCGGTCAGGCGGCGCGGATCAAAGACGGCATAGCTGGTGCGGTTCGGATCCAGCCGAATCAAGGCGTTCCAATCCGGATGCGCCTCCGCACGCTGATAAGCCGCCGAGGTGAGGATGCGCCGATGCAGTTTCTTGAACGACCAACCGTCCTCAACAAACGTCGCCGCCAGCCAGTCGAGCAATTCCGGGTGCGTCGGCCGCTTGCCCGTGCCGCCAAAGTTATTCGGGTTACCGGCAATCGCCTGGCCGAAGTGCCATTGCCATACGCGATTCACCATCACGCGCGCCGTCAGCGGGTTGTCCCGGCTGGCAATCCACTGCGCCAGCTCGGTGCGACGTCCGCTCTGATCCGCCGTCACCGAGGCGCCCTTTTCGGAGCCGGCGAACAGGCTCAACACGCCCGGGCTCACCGCCGCCTGCGGCGACTCGATCGAGCCGCCCTTCAAAATATGGATGCGATCATTCGCGCCGTTGGCCACCGAGAATGCCAGCGCGTTGCTGCGCTTGAGCTGATAGTTGAGCTGCTGCCGCCGCTTGTTATTCACCTTGCCCTGCCCGATGCGCTCGGTGTCTTGATCAAATTCTTCCACCGGCCGATCGGCCTCGGGAAGTGTCGTGATGCTGCGGATGGCCTTCGCTTTTTGTAGGCGTTGATAACGCTCGCGATCAGCCTTGAGGCCGGTGAGGTTTTCGTTTTGTTGCCACGGCAATTTCCGATCCTGAAAACTCAACGAACCGAACACCGCCTGCATCCGGTAAATATCCTTGGTCGGAATCGGATCAAACTTGTGATCGTGACACTTGGCGCAGCGCAGTTCGTTGGCGAGGAACGTGACGCCGACGGAGTTGACCACGTCATCCAGATACTGCTGCCGCGTGACCGCGGCTACGCTCATCGCCGTGTGCTCCCAAGGGCCCATGCGCAGGAAGCCGGTGGCCAGCACATGATCGGCGTCGTTGGGCTTGAGTTCATCACCGGCGATTTGCTCGCGCACAAATTGGTCGTATGGCTTGTCGGCATTAAACGCGCGCACCACGTAATCGCGATAGCGCCACGCGTGCGGCCGCGGGTAGTCGTTGGAAAAGCCCGCCGAATCCGCATAGCGCACCACGTCCAGCCAATGCCGCGCC
>WTHG01000354.1 GCA_011523245.1 Verrucomicrobiales bacterium
GACCAAGGAGGATCGCCGTCTCTGACGGAGTGATGCCGCGGTTTTTTCTGGAATAAATCGAATAGGGAGAAGGCAAAGTTCACCTGGATGCCCAGTGATGTTCGCGCATCACTGATCGCGAAATGGCATTCGGGGGGCGAGGGGTGCTGAGCTAATCAAACTCGGTAGAAGCTACCCCAAGCTTGGCAGGCTTAGTCGACAAAAGATCTCGGACCTTTAGGGGGCCAGAGATCATTTACTGGAGGCGAAGCCAGCCCGAGTCCGAATCCTTCGGGATTCAGATTTGAGTGAGATGTTCGGATTTGCTTTGAATCTGAACTGAACACAGTTGCCTGAATTAGGTGTAGGTTGCTTACTGTGACATCAGCACGGCGGAAGCCATAAATTGATTGGAAACAGTCAGCCGGACGAAATCCTCCGAAAGGAGAACAAAAACCGGGGTTCCCGTCGGGATAGCCACGCGCCGAAGGCGATGGCCGTGAAAACTATCCGAAATCGTGGCGATGCAGCAAAAACTGCAGCGCTGCAAAGTATGAGAAATGGCAACCTGAGGGATAAGAGGCGAGACCCGTGGCGCGGGCCAACGCATCGTCAAAAGCGATGGCCGACCCGCCGCCAAAGGGCTAGGATACGAATAGAATACTGGCGTGTCCCAGCCTGGTCCGCAGGTCAGTGGCCGCAACCACTGGCTGAGCGGGCAAATAAACCTCACCCGAGAATTCATGCGTCGCAAGACCTTGAACGGCCCTGCTATGAGGCCGACAACTCCGCACGTCACGGAGAATAGCGTCGGGGAGCAATCGACCTGCCTTGGCAGGTGCCAAATGATTGCAACGGGAAAGAGCGCGTGGCGAGCGTCCACCCCCCAATTTGTCCCTTCCGGACTTCGGTCTGGAAGGGACTTTTTGTGTGTTTGCGCCCCTGTACAGTTAAAGGAATGCTCTGGAAAACACTTGCCCGCGCCTCAGTTCCTGTGTTCATTTCTTCCACACCTGAAATTTGAATCATGGGCAAAGTTTACAATAACATCGTGGAAACCGTGGGCGGCACTCCGCTCGTGCGACTCAACAAAGTCACCGAGGGCGCCGACGCCACCGTGCTGCTCAAATGCGAATTCTTTAACCCTCTCTCCAGCGTGAAGGATCGCATTGGCATGTCCATGATTGAGGCGGCTGAAGCCGACGGCACACTCACGCCGGACACCGTCATCATTGAGCCGACCAGCGGCAACACTGGTATCGCGCTGGCCTTTGTGGCCGCCGCCAAAGGATACAAGCTCATCCTCACCATGCCTGAAAGCATGTCACTGGAACGCCGCACGCTCCTTGCCATGTTGGGTGCCGAACTCGTGCTTACACCGGCCGCCAAAGGCATGAAGGGCGCTATCGCCATGGCCGAGAAATTGGCCTCGGAAACTGAGAATTCTTGGGTGCCTCAACAATTTGAAAATCCAGCGAACCCGGCCATCCACCGCAAGACGACGGCAGTGGAAATCTGGGAAGATACCGATGGAGCTGTGGATTTCGTGGTTGCGGGTGTGGGAACCGGCGGCACCATAACCGGTTGCGTGGAAGTCATTAAACCTCAAAAAGAAAGTTTTCAGGCTGTCGCTGTGGAGCCAGCAGATTCTCCGGTGATTTCCCAAACGTTGGCTGGAGAAGAGCTCACACCTGGCCCGCACAAGATTCAAGGAACTGGCGCAGGGTTTGTGCCCGGCAACCTCCATCTCAAAGGGGATGATGGCTCCGAACAGGTCAGTGAATGCATCAAGGTAAGCAACGACGATGCCTTTGCCATGGCTCGTGAGCTAGCCCTGAAAGAAGGAATTTTAGCGGGCATCTCTACCGGAGCCAATGTCGTGGCGGCTTTAGAAATAGCCCAACGTCCAGAGAATGCTGGGAAAACAATCGTCACCGTGGCTTGCTCCACAGGGGAACGTTACCTGAGCACAGCCCTTGCCGAAGAGGCCCGCACTAAAGCCGCGGAGTTACCAGTGCAAGACCCGGCGGCATAATTGCGTTTTTTGGAATCTGAAAATTTGATTAAAAAGGTGTTGCCAGTAAGGCTGGCTTCAGCCTAAATACGCGCGGTTTCACTCCTCCCACCGAATTCGATTCGCTGGGGAATTCCCGTTCGATGAACTGTTATAGGCGTTGCCTGTCAAATTCTCGTTCGCGCGCACCATATTATCATGGCAAAGAACAACAAAGGTGATTGGCCTGAGGAAGGCGAAGGTTATCTGGAAATCTCTGACAAGGGATTCGGCTTCCTGCGCTCACCCGGCAATCGATTTCAATCCAAGCCCAGCGACATTTTCGTGACGCCAGATACCATCCGGCGACACTACCTCCGAGAAGGTTGCTTCATTAAAGGACGTCTTGTGCCGCCGCACAAGGGACACAGCCCTCAGTTACGCGAAATATTCAGCGTGAATGAAATGCCTTTCAAGGAGTATACCGAGTGCTCACGTTTCGAGAACCTCACCACAATTGATCCACTTGATAAATTCAATCTCGAGACCGATCCGGACATTATTGAAACACGCGTCATCGATCTGGTGACGCCAATCGGCAAAGGCACTCGTGGCCTGATCGTAGCCCCGCCACGCACCGGCAAGACCACCGTGCTCAAGCAGATTTGTAACGCCGTAACCACCAATCATCCCGAAGTGAAAACCATCGTGATGCTAATCGATGAGCGCCCTGAGGAAGTGACTGATTTCGAGCGTTCTGTGGACGCCGAAGTGGTAGCCTCTTCGAACGACATGGACCTCGAAACTCATGTGCGTTTATCCCGGTTTATGATCGAGCGCTGTCGCCGGATGGTCGAATGCGGTCAGGACGTATTTGTGCTGATGGATTCCATTACCCGCATTGCGCGTGCTTATAACAACGTTAAAGGCGGTAGTGGTCGCACAATGTCCGGCGGGGTAGATGCTCGCGCGCTGGAAATCCCTAGGCGCATGTTTGCCGCAGCACGGAATATTGAAGGGGGCGGTTCGCTCACTATTCTTGCCACCGCATTGGTCGATACCGGCAGCCGCATGGATGAGCTAATCTTCCAAGAATTCAAAGGCACGGGTAACATGGAGTTGATTCTCGATCGCAAGCTCGCCGAACGCCGCCTGTATCCAGCCATTGATATCCCTAAGAGCGGCACGCGCAAAGAAGAGAAACTGTTTCCGGAAATCTATCTGGACGCGATTCGCAAACTGCGCCGCACCATGGTGGACCTCGACCCCATCAACGCAATGGAAACGTTGACCGGTGCGCTCAAAAAGCACACGACAAACGCAGAGTTGCTTTCCAAGCTGAAAACCTGATCATCCCTGCATGGCCAGCGCCAAGGGAAATGCATCAGTAAACAGTAAACGCGGCCGGCCGGCAGTGTTGCATTCACGTCCGCCACTGGAGCGGATGATGGAGATCCATGAATCCGTTAATCGCGACAATTACCCCAACGCCAGCACCTTGGCGCGAAAGATGGAAGTCAGCACGAAGACCATCCATCGAGATATCCAATTCATGCGCGATCGCTGGGATTTGCCGATTGAGTTTGATCCCGCCTACAATGGTTTTAAGTATACTCGACCGGTTGATTCCTTCCCCATGCTGCAGATTAACGAAGGTGAACTCTTTGCCTTGCTAATCGCGGAAAAGGCTCTTCAAAATTATCGTGGCACGGTGTTTGAAAAACGGTTGTCGGCCGCGTTTCAGAAAATCGCCGACTCGCTGCCGGACGCAGTCAGTATTCACCTAAATGAATGGGACGAAGCACTGTCGTTCAGGCACACGGGCGAATCCGAAGTGGAAGTTGAGATTTTTGACAAAATCAGCCAAGCCACGGCCAAGCGACGACAGCTTAAGATTCGTTACCGCAAGCCCAATCAAAAGCCTGAGGAGCGGGTGATTGATCCGTATCAGCTCGCGAATATTAACAACGAATGGTATCTGTACGCTTTCGACCACAAACGGCGCGACATCCGTTGCTTTGTTCCCACGCGTATTTTGGAAGTGGAATCCAACGGCAAGACCTTTGATCGGCCCGATAACTTTACCCTTGATAATTACCTCGCTGATTCGTTTGGCGTCTTCAAAGGAGATGAATCCTACGATATCTGCGTGCGCTTCACCAAAACAGTCGCGCCTTTTATCAAAGAGAAAAACTGGCATCCCACTCAGCACATCAAAACCCTGAAGGACGGCTCTCTGGAGCTCTCCCTTCAACTCAGCCATCTCTCCGATATTCAGCGGTGGATTCTTGGTTGGGGAAGCCAAGCTCAGGTGCTCGCGCCCAAGGAATTAGCCGAAGCGGTCCGAGCCGAGGCGCAGGGCATTGTGGATAACTAAGTCGAAAACCACTTGGCCCGAACGGCCATTCACCGGATTATCGCCGCGCCCGCATTTCTGCGGACATAAGGAGGATTGAATGTATCTCAAAAGCCTGAAGGCCATTGGATTTAAGTCGTTTGCGGATAAAACCACCCTGAATTTCGAACCGGGCATTACCGCCGTGGTTGGACCCAATGGATGCGGCAAATCCAATATCTCCGATGCTATACGATGGGTCTTGGGTGAACAATCCGCCAAGGCATTGCGTGGGGGCGAAATGGCTGACGTCATTTTCAGTGGCACCGAAGGCGCCCGAGGCCGTAAACCCACCAGTATGGCTGAAGTCTCTATTACGCTCGGTGATATGGATGAGGAAAACCTCAAGGCCGCCGGGGTGGACCTAAGCTTTACCGAAGTCACCGTAACTAGACGCGTATTTCGCGATGGGGGCAGTGAATATTTTCTGAACGGCGCCTCCTGCCGATTGCGCGATATCCAGCAATTGTTCATGGGCACCGGCATCGGGCGGAACAGCTACAGCATCATGGCCCAGGGCCAGATCACGAACATCATCAAGAGTAAGCCTTCGGAACGCCGCGTGGTCTTTGAGGAAGCGGCAGGCATCACCAAGTTTAAGCAGCAGAAAAAGGAGGCCCTGCGCAAACTCGATTACACCGAGCAAAACCTCCTGCGTCTAGAGGACACCATTCGTGAAGTTAAACGCCAGATTGGCTCTCTGCAACGCCAAGCCGGTAAAGCTCGCCGTTATCAGAAAATCATGGACGAATTACGCGAGCTGGAAACCAAGCTTGCTCGGCATGAATACGACACCATTGATACTGAACTGCAGGGAATCCGCAAGGAATCAGAACACATTCGGGATAATCTCGAAAACCATTCCTCCGGAATCATCGAGGAGGAAACAGCTCTCAAGAATCTGCGCCAAACACTCACTGAACTAGACGCACAAATCAGCGCCAAGCAACAGCGAGGGCTGGAACTGAAATCGGAAGTGGAACGCCACGAAAACCGCATTCAGTACAACGAGCAACGGATGGAAGAGCTCACCGCCCAGCACGCTGATGCAGAGGCCGACATCGGCGGTGCTCAGGAACGCCGTAAACAGGTGGATGCCGAGCTGGAAGGAATTAATCAGCAACTGGCTGATTCCGGCCATTCGCTCGATCGTGCGCGCCAGCATGTTTCGGAAAAACGCAGCGTCGTCGAGACTGCCGAATCCGAAATTAGCCAACGGCAGTCTCAACTCAACGATACCAACAACGAAGCCGCCCAACTCACTCAGCGCCTAACCAGCTCACGCAATGAGCTCAATGCACTCGAGCTTCAGGACCAAGGCAACACGGCGCGGCTCGAGAAACTTTCCGCTGAGAAAATTCAACTGGAGGAAGAGCGCAACAAACTCGAAACGAGCCTCTGCGAATTTGAGCGTAGTGTAGAGGACGATTCGCTCCACGTCGAAACCCACCGCGGCACCGTTGAGGAACGTCAGGTGCGCTTGTCGGTAATCGGCACGGACCTCTCCGGCACGGAAGAGGCCTTGGATGAATTACTCCAGCGTCAAGCTGAGGCTAAATCGCGCCAAGATGTGCTGAAACAGCTCATCGAATCCAAGGAAGGCTTTAGCGCTGGAACTCAGACTGTCCTGACCCAATTCGATAGCGCTATCGGCTCGCTCGCAGATCAAATTCGTGTACCGGATGAACACGTCCGCGCTGTAGAGGCCGCACTAGGTGCCAATCTGCAACTCGTCATCACTGAACGACCGCAAAGCGCGGATCAAATGCTTCAACGCCTTGCCCAGGGCGAACAGGGTCGCGCCAGTATCGTGGCCTTGGAACTTCTGCGTGAACGCGGCGGCTCGATTCCGCCATCCGATATCCCGGAAGGCGCCGTTCCGGCTTTGGACATCGTCGCAACCGATGACCTCATTCAGCCGCTCCTGCAAACACTTTTGGGTAGGACTCTAATCGTGGATTCTCTCGAAACCGCCACACGCCTCTGGCATATGAGTCCGGGGCGTTTTGATTATGTCACCCAACAAGGCGAATCACTGAGCCAACAGGGCGTATACACCGGCGGGCAGGGCGAGGGTAAGGAGCACCACTCCGTTCTTGCGCGCCGAAATCAAATTGACGAATTGGAGATTCAACTGAACACGCTCGGCCATCAGATCGATGAATCCAGTCGCGCTAAAGGCGCACTCCTCGCTGAACAGACTGAGCTCCAAGCCAGCCTGCAGAATGCTCGTGACGAACTCAGTGACCGCGAAGTGGCTATTGCCACTCGCAAAGGTGAATTCAAAGCCCTTCAAAACTCACGGCAGGTGCTCGAGCAAAAAATTGAAGCGGTGGTGTTTGAGGTTCAAAACCTCGCTGAACAAGAAACAGCCTCCAAAAGCAAATCCATTGAATTGAATGCCCGCATCCGACAGCTGGAAGAGAAGGATCGGCAAATTCAGGAATTAATTACGGGCCATGAGGCATTCATTCAGGAGCAACGCGACCACCGCGAAACAGCCCAAGAGGAATTAACCGAAGCAAAAGTCGATCTCTCCAAAGCCGAAGAACGGGAATCCTCATTGCAGGTCCAAAAAACTCCAATGGAACAGCAATTAGCTGAACTGCAGCGCACCCTTGAGCGGGCCCAGCAAATCCTCAGCGAAAGCTCCGAACGCAAGGTTCAGTTTGAATCTCAGAACGCCGAATCTCGCCTGGAGATAGAACGCTTGCGCCTGGATCGTGAAACGTGTAGCGAGAAAATATCCGAGCTCACCCAGGGCCGAAATCAACAAGCCACCGATGCGGAACGACGCGAGATGGAACTTTCCGAAAAGCGTAATTCCCTCACCGAAATGCAGGAGCGAAAAGGCGAAATTGAAGTGGAGGTTACTCAGAATCAAATGAGACAGGAACAACTCATTGAACGGATTCAAGAGAAATACGACCTCGATTTACGTGAACTGCAGGGGGACGTAACGACTATTAACATCACCGCCGACGGCCAGACCACCACTGAGACCATCATGGCTGATGAAACTTGCAGCGAGACCGACGTCCCCACCGACTGGGAAGGCGTCCGGGCCAAAGTCGAGGAAATGCAGAACAAAATCGACAGCATGGGGCCAGTGAACTTGGTGGCGAGCAACCAATATCAGGAGGTCGAAGAGCGCTGCAAGTTCCTCAATACACAGCACGAAGATTTGGTGAACGCCAAAACCGAGCTGGAAGAAGTGATTGCCCGTATCGACAAACAATCTCGCGAAATGTTCACCGAAACTTTTGAAAAGGTGCGCGCCAATTTTCAGAAAATGTTTCCGGACCTGTTTGGTGGCGGCCATGCGAATTTGGTGCTCACCGAAGAGGAAGATGTGCTGGATGCCGGCGTGGAAATTGTTGCCTCCCCTCCGGGCAAGAAACTCCACCGTATCGGCCTTTTATCCGGAGGCGAACAAACCATGACAGCCGTGGCCCTACTTTTCTCACTGTATCAGGTCAAGCCCAGCCCGTTCTGTGTGTTGGACGAACTGGACGCGCCCCTTGATGACGCTAACATCGAACGCTACGTTCAGAAGCTCAAAGAATTTCTCGCACACTCGCAATTCATCGTCATCACCCACAGCAAACGTACCATTTCAGCGGCGGACGTGTTGTACGGAGTGACCATGCAGGAGCGGGGCGTCAGCCGGATAGTGAGCGTGAAATTCAGCTCCGAACACACCGAAAGCGCGGACCGCAACGGCGACCTCCAAGCCAAGGAAGCTCCTGCGGCCCCCAAGGAAGAGAACGAGGAAGTTTTCCTCGCCAAGTAACTCCTCGCCCATTCTAGAAGCTTCCACTTGCCATCGGTAAAGCGGCTGCGTAGCGTAACCGCCTCATGTCGAACGAGATCGAGAAAGTCGTAATCATCGGCTCCGGCTGCGCCGGGCTCACAGCAGCCCTGTACACCGCCCGTGCCCAACTCAAACCCGTGGTACTCACCGGTGCCATGCCCGGCGGATTATTGACTACTACCAGCATTGTCGAAAATTTCCCGGGTTGGCCGGAGGGCATTGACGGGACGGAGTTGATGATTAACCTCCAGCAACAAGCCGAACGATTTGGTGCGGAGGTTCGTTTTGGGAGCACTGTGGAAAAAGTGGACCTCAATGAACGCCCGTTCAAGCTCACGGTGGATGGCGAGCCGATGTTGGCACAAACTCTCATCGTGGCCAGCGGAGCCGGGCATCGTCATCTCGGATTGGAGAGCGAGAAGAAACTCGATAAAAAAGGCGTCACCTACTGCGCCACCTGCGATGGCGCGCTGCCGATGTTCCGCGATCAACCGCTGGTTGTTGTGGGTGGCGGCGATTCGGCTTGCGAAGAGGCAACCTACCTCACGCGGTTTGCCAGCAAAGTGTATCTCATTCATCGCCGGGATGAGCTCCGAGCCTCCAAAGTGATGGCCGAACGAGCCTTGGCCAATGACAAGATCGAGCCAGTATGGGATTCCGAGATTGCTGAAATTCTTGGCGAAGTCGAAGACAAAGTCACGGGAGTTCGCCTGAAAAACAACAAAACCGGCGAGGAAAACACGCTCGACTGCGCCGGCGTGTTCATTGCGATTGGCCACGTGCCGAACACCCAAATCTTCGAAGGTCAACTCGACCAAGACGATGCCGGCTATATTTTACGGCAGGAAGGCTCACGCACCAATGTTAAGGGCGTATTTGTAGCTGGTGATTGCTCGGATAAAGTCTACCGGCAGGCCATCACCGCGGCCGGTATGGGCTGCGCGGCAGCCATTGACGCCGAAAGACTGCTGGCCAGTGAAGACCAATAAACAATCGCTTTTCAGCGACTTTTCCACTAAAAAACTCCAACCATGAGCACGCGCACGGCGCAAATTGAACGCGCCACGGGTGAAACCCGGATTACCCTAAAACTGAAGATTGACGGCAAAGGTAAGTCGTCGATCGATACGGGTATTCCGTTCTTCGACCACATGCTCACGTTATTCGCCAAACACGCTGTCTGCGATCTGCAGGTGAAGTGTCAAGGTGATCTAGATGTGGATCTACATCACGCTGTGGAAGATGTGGGCATCGCCCTAGGCCAAGCGTATTGGCAGGCGTTGGGAGAGAAGCGCGGTATACGGCGCTATGGCACGGGATTTGACCCGCGCAACCCACTTTGGGGTGAGGCGCATTTACCGATGGACGAAACACTGGCCCGCGCCGTTGTGGATTTCAGCGGTCGCCCTTATCTTGTTTGGAATGGCATGGATAAACTCGGGTTCAAAATACTCAAAGGCGAACAAAACCAGGATGATGCCTGTCGCTTCCGCTTTGGCTTGGCCCGAGAATTTTTCCAAGGCTTTACCAATGAAGCCCGCTGTAATTTACACTTGGAGTTGCTGTACGGACAGGAACCCCATCACGTAGTCGAGGCCTTGTTCAAGGCCTTTGCCAAGGCAACTGATTTTGCCTGCCAAAAAGATCCTCGCATAGGGCGGGCTGTGCCGAGCACGAAAGGGCGCCTGAAAGGTTAGCCATGGCGAAGCTCGACATCCCAAATGCTGCCGATGATGAGCTGGTGCGTTCTGCCCAAAAGGGCAACATGGCTCCGTACGAAGAATTGGTGCACCGCCACCGGGACAAGATTTATGCACGTGCTTTTAGCATGCTACGCAATGAGGAAGAGGCGCTGGATGTCTCGCAGGAAGCGTGGGTTAAAGGCTGGCAACGCCTAAAGCAATTTCAGCACAACTCCAGCTTCACCACCTGGATGACACGCATTTGCATCAACCTTTGCCTAGACTTTCTCCGCAAACGTCAACGGCAACAGACCGATTCCTTGGATCAGATGGAGGAGGAAACCGGGGGCGTGGAGCGCCGAATGGATGTTGAGGATTACAATCCTACTGAAGAAATGGAGCGCTCTGAGCTGCGAAAGGAAATCGATGCCGCCATGGAGAAGCTCAGCTACGAACACCGAACGGTACTCGTGCTGCATGAATTCGAGCGGATGGAATACAAAGAAATCGCCAAATCCATGCAATGCTCCATCGGGACAGTGATGAGCCGGTTGTTTTATGCCCGCCGTCGATTGGCAAAAATCTTAATTTCTTTGAAGAAAGAACGACAAAACTAAGTCTACAAAAAAGAGGCATAATGAAGCAGGAAGACAGACTGAAAATTCAAGCATGGCTCGATGGCGAGCTGGCTCCTCAAGAATCCGCTCGAATCGCTGATCTAATAGATAACGATCTAGAAGCTAAAGAATTGGCCGACGATCTCCGCGCGATGCAAAAAGCGCTTGAAATCGGAGAAAAACCGGTCTTTTTGGAGGATTCTCGCGAATTTTACTGGTCGCAAGTAGAGCGACAGATCGAGGCCGAAGAACCCATTACTGAGAATTCTCAACCAGAATTAGTATCAGGTAGCTTGGGGGACGCCCTACGTTGGCTCATCCCAGTCGGGAGTTTAGCCGCTATTTCCGCGTTAATGTTAAACTTTGATTCCATTGACACCACTCCGGATTTGTTGGAAACCAGCGAACCGGGAATCGAGATCCCTCCCCCCAGCCCGGCCAATCCCCCCAGTGGACGCGTAGAAAGCTCCGGAACGGCGTTGGAAGAAGAATCCCCTGTGTCCCCCGAAGTGGGCGTATTCAGCTTTGAAGGCACTCAAAACGGCGGCAATCTCTCCAGCCCCGAAGATCCAAACACACTACCGGAATCCATCGAAAACCCAGAACGATAAGCCCGTTCCTAATCATTCCAGAAGGCTCTCACAACGAGAGCCTTTCTTTTTAGGGGCAACTTATTAACACGCACATTATGTTGTGCTCCTCGTGTTTTTCGCGTCAATATATTGTATTTCCCGCTTGGTTTTTAATGGATTATGTTTGTCGGGGAATAGCTTTTTCGGTAGGTTTCCATTTTATGGATTTCGCTTTTGAAAAAGTGGTCTAATTAGGAAATGGCAAATAAAAAGGAAGTGGCCGATACGGCTGGAGGCGCCAAATATGATGCCTCAAAAATTGATAAACTTGAAGGTCTCGAAGCCGTCCGGAAACGACCCGGCATGTACATCGGCGACCCCGATGAACGCGGTCTACATCATTGTGTTTTTGAGGTGCTCGACAACTCGATTGACGAGCATTTAGCGGGATTCTGTAAGCACATCACGGTCGCCATTCATGTAGATGGCTCGGTTTCCATTCGGGACGATGGCCGCGGTATTCCGGTTGATATCCATCCGAAATTCAAAATTCCGGCTGTTGAGTTGGTGCTCACCAATCTTCATGCCGGCGGTAAATTCGGGCAGGGCGCCTACAAATATTCAGGCGGTTTACACGGTGTGGGAGCTAAGTGTGTAAACGCCTTGTCTGAGTGGTTTAAGGTGGAGGTCAGCCGTGATGGTGAGGTGCACACGATGGAATTTGAACGGGGTAAGACCACCCGCAAATTGGAAGTCATCGGCAAAACTAAGAACACCGGCACCTACGTGGTGTTCAAGCCGGATGCCCAGATCTTTACCATCACACAGGAATTTCAGTTCAATATGCTGTCCACCCGCCTGCGGGAATTGGCATTCTTGAATCCTGGAGTCGAGATTACGTTGGTTGATGATCGTGAAGACAATAAGTCCGAGACGTTCTTTTACCGCGACGGCATTGAACAATTCGTCCGGCAGCTAGGCACCAACAAAACCGTCGTCCACGCTAAACCAATCGTCATCGCCAACAAGACCGAAGATGTATTTGTGGATGTCGTTATCCAATACAACGATAGCTACAACGATCAAATTCTCTGTTACGCGAACTCCATTCCCAACGCTGATGGCGGCGCTCACCTGACCGGTTTCCGTACGGCCCTAACCCGTGCTATCAACCAATACGCCAAGAATAACAATCTGCTGAAGGACAAGGATCCGAGCATTTCCGGTGATGATGTCCGCGAAGGCTTGGTGGCCGTAATCAGCGTCAAGCTACCCAATCCGCGGTTCAGCTCTCAGACCAAGGACAAGCTGGTGAACAACGAGATTGAAGGCGTCACCAGCAAGGCCAC
>WTHG01000489.1 GCA_011523245.1 Verrucomicrobiales bacterium
GCCTGCCTTCACCAACAGCGAATCGGCGTGCCCATGATAACAGCCATCGAACTTTATAATCTTCGGCCGATCGGTGAACCCACGCGCCACGCGGATCGCGCTCATGCAGGCTTCCGTGCCGGAATTGACCATGCGCACCTTCTCCACGCTGGGCACGCATTCCTTCACCAGCTGCGCCATGCGCACTTCCGGTTCGCTGGGAATGCCAAAGCTCGTGCCACGCTCGGCGGCGGCCTGAACCGCCTGCACAATGGCCGGATGCGCATGCCCCAAAATGGCCGGGCCCCAAGTGCCGACGTAGTCAATGTATTCATTGCCATCGACATCCCAAACGTGCGAGCCTGCCGCGCGTTCGGCAAAAAACGGCTGCCCGCCCACACCGCGAAACGCCCGCACGGGAGAGTTCACGCCGCCGGGGATGTGGTTAAGGGATTCAGCGAAAAGTTGTTCGGATTTACTCATGAATTAACCTTTAAATTTTTGCGCCACCGGAATCCGGCGCCCGACGCCAAACGCCTTGCTCGTCACCTTCAAGCCCGGCGCGGCTTGCCGGCGTTTATATTCGTTCAGATCAATCAAGCGCGTCACGCGTTTCACCGTCGCTTCATCAAAACCGCCGGCGACAATCTCAGTCACCGACCGACACTCAACCACGTACAATTCCAAAATCGCATCGAGCACCTCATAGGGCGGCAGCGAGTCCTCGTCCTTTTGATCCGGTCGCAACTCTGCCGAAGGCGGTTTGGTGATCGTCGACTCGGGAATAATTTCCCTGTCACGATTGATCCAGCGCGCCAGCTCAAACACTTTGGTTTTCGGAACATCGCTGATCACTGCCAGCCCCCCGCACATGTCGCCATACAACGTGCAATAGCCGACGGCCAGCTCGCTCTTGTTGCCGGTGGTGAGCACCAGCGAACCGAATTTATTGGAGGCCGCCATGAGGATCAGCCCGCGCAACCGCGCCTGCATGTTTTCCTCCGTCACATCCTCCGGCCGATCGCCAAAGATTGGCTCCAAGCTCGCCTTCATCATCTCGAACCCCGCATGGATCGGAATGACGTCGTATTGAATACCGAGGTTGGCGGCCAACGCCTCCGAGTCATCGAGGCTGCCCTGAGAGGAATACGGCGAAGGCATCGTGATACCCCGCACATTCTCCGCGCCCAATGCCTGCACCGCGAGCGCTGCCGTCACCGCCGAATCGATCCCGCCGCTCAAGCCAATCACCGCACTGCCAAAGCCGCATTTACCTAGGTAATCGCGCACGCCCAACACCAGCGCATCATGCAGCAACGCCATGGCATCCGGTTCCGTGGCCGGTTGCGCCGCCCCATCCAGATCCACCTCCACCAACGCCTCGGCAAAATGCGGACCGGCCGCCAGCGCTTCACCCGCGGCGTTCAGCGCCAGGCTGCCTCCATCAAAAATCAATTCATCATTGCCGCCCACCGCATTGCAATAAACCACGGGCCGCTGCGCCTTGGCGGCGAGACTGGCCAGCATTTCGCGCCGCATCCCTTCCTTACCCAAATTCCATGGCGAGGCGGATACATTCACAATCACTTCCGCGCCCAGCTTCACCAAGCTGTCCACCGGGTCCACCCGATAACGCGGATCCAGCCAGAACGCTTCGTCATTCCATACATCCTCGCAAACCGTCAGGCCCAGCTGACGGCCATTAAAGTCTACCGGCGCATTCTCTGTTGCCGGCTCAAAATAACGGTCCTCGTCAAACACATCGTAGGTCGGTAGCAACGTCTTCGAGCGAGTGGCTTTTACTTTTCCGTGTTGTAGCAGCGAGACCGCATTTACCGCCGGCCGGCCCGGTTGTTGTTCATTGATTCCCACGTGCCCCACCACCAGGCCCACTTCACCAACCGACTTTGCGAGTTCCTCCAAAGCCGCGAGGTTGCCCTCAATGAAGCCGCCCTTGAGCAACAGGTCGCGCGGTGGATATCCCGTAATAGCCAGTTCCGGTGCCACCACCAGCTCCGTTCCAGCCGCCACCCCCCGTTCATACGCCGTGCGGATGAGCGCGAGGTTTCCCGTGAAATCTCCCACCGTTGTATTAATCTGCGCCAGCCCCAGTTTCATCAACGCTTCGGAAAATAAGTTTGAGGCAACGTGCCTTTTTCAGTCATCACCATCGCCCCCGGCCGGACGCCCTTGCGGCCAAACCACCCCTGCGGCACTTCCAACGCATACTGAATATTCTGACTCAAGGAAAACACGCCATTGGTGCGAAACGGTTCCATATCGTGAATCTCCAACAACCTTCCGGTCGAATCGATGTAACCAATGGACAATGGCACGGACACATTCTTCATCCAATAACTACGCGCTGTGGCATCATCATGCACAAATAACATCGCATCTTCGTCAGTCATTGTCTTGCGGAACATCATGCCGGTTTGAATCTGCCGTTCCGTCCGGCATTGTTCCGCTTCCAATTCCACTGTCCCGACAAAGAGTTTAATCGTCGCCAACTTCGGCTGAGCCTTGGTTGGTTCCCAAGGTTTGATTGTCTCAGCCTGAGGAACAGGTGTCACGGGCACAGAATCGTCCCCCGGCTTCTTGCACCCGCCCCCGCAAAACAATATGATCAACAACCACCGCACGCACGCAACATGCCTGAGCCTCGCTAGAATTCCAAGACCCCAAAAACAACTCCGACTCCACCCACTAAATTTCTACTGGCTCGACCAATAGTTGGTCCACGAAATTGCCCGATACCAAATCGCCCCGCTCTAGCCACGCCGCACCATCCGTCGGCTCCAACATCACTGGCATTCGATCATGATATGCTCCCACCAAGGCATTGGGCCGCTGGGTCAAAATCGTAAAGGTTTCCAAGATCGGCGGCGGTGCCTCAAAGGAATCCGCAAACAACTCGCCCTGCCGGGCCGGCGGCCGCTCCCAACGCTCCCAGAGACCGGCAAAACAAAACAACCTTCGATCCGGTCGTTGAAAATGAAACGGTTGCAAGCGCTCCCCGTCCCCTTCCCCACCTTCCCGCCGTCGCCATTCATAAAACCCAGTACTCGGCACCAGACAACGCCGTTGCCGCCATGCCTCCCGAAATGCCGGTTTTTGATCCGCGGTCTCGCGACGGGCATTGAAGAGCTTGGCCCCGATCTTTTCATCATTTGCCCAGTGCGGAATCAACCCCCAACGCATTTCTTTCAACACATTGCCCTCGCACGCCTGCACCACAACCGGCGTCGATTGAC
>WTHG01000049.1 GCA_011523245.1 Verrucomicrobiales bacterium
GCGGTGGGGAGGATGGGGATGCCGCGTGGGACGGGGTGCATGAAGATGCTGGTGAGGCCGTTGTAATTGACTTGTTTTAATGCACCGACGATGGGCGTGAAGTCCAGCTTGCCGCGGCCGGGCATTTGCAGCAGCTCCTGTTCCTTAGGGAGTTTCTTGGAGCAGCCCATGCCGTGTTGCCACGCGTAAAACATGGCGATGCGATTGCCGAGCGCCTTGATCAGCGCAGCGTGTCCGGCGGCATCTTCGCCGAGGGTTTCCAGATGATACGGCGCGAGGGCGATGCCAAGGTGTTTGCTGGGCGCAAATTCAGCGAGCCACTTGAGTGAGTCCGGCGTGTTGATGAGGTTGCTGGAATGATTCTCGATGGCGATGGTTACGCCGGCGGTTTCGGCGGCGGCGAGGTGGGGTTTCATCAGCTCGGCGAATTTTTTGACCTCCGTCTTCAGTTCTGCGCCTTTCAGGCCCCGTTGACCGCGACCGCCGCAGACCATGACTTTGGTGCCGAATTTTTTGGCAAAGGCCATTTCCTTTTGCAGACCGAATGGTCCGAGGTCGTAGCGTGTGATGCAGCCCATGCGCAGGATGCCTTTCGAGGTTTTGTGGCTGCGTAGCATTTTGGCAAATGCCTCGTGCCCTATCTCCTCGATTTGCTCGCGCTGGTTGCCGTGCACGCGCGGCCAGATATCGATGGTATCCGCGCCGGTCTTGGTCACCTCCGGTAGGATCTCTTTGAGCGGCAACCGCCCGTACATCGATGAAGACAAAATGTAATTGAGCCGAAACTTCGGCCGGGCGGCCAATGCAGGGGCGGTAGCGGTGGCTGCAACGGCTCCAAGAAACTGGCGGCGGGAAAGCGTTTTCATGCGGCGGAGATTCTGCGGCCGTTTTCCAAAAAAGGCACGCCCAAGTGCATTGGGCCGGTTTCGCCTGGGCGACGTATAATTTCCGGCGAGTATTGGGTGACGTACGCGCGGCGCATTTTGTCGGTGGTGTTCTGGCCGCTGCGATGGAAGCTGAGTGAGCTAAACACCACCACGCTGCCCGCCGGCACAATCGCCGGCACCCCGGGTAATTCGCCGAAGTAGCCGGCCCGATCGCCGGTAGCCTCATCATGCACATGTTCCACCAGCGTACGGATGCCGATGTGCGAAAAGGGCATCACGTGCGCAGTGCCGTTGGCAAGGCTCATGTCGTCCACGGCCGTCCAGCAGGTGACGTAGGGCGTGTGCGGAAAGCCGAGGTAACCGCTGTCTTGATGCCACGAGAACGCCATGCCTTGTTCGGCGGCTTTCGCGACGTACTGGTCGTAAAAAAGAAACGCCGTGTCGCCGATGGTGGCGCGACAAATCTCCGCCATCAATTCGCTGAACACAAATTCAGACAGGCGCGGGGCCTGTTCGTATTGCTTGGCAATGTGGTAGCGCTTGTCGCGATGGCTGATGTGGATGTGGTCGGTGCCCAGCCGATCCATCTCCGCATGCATCGCCTCGATGAGGCAATTGCAGGAGTCGCGCAGGATGCCGAGCTGTTCGGCTGAAACCGCGTTTTCGAGGATGAAGTAACCCTCATCCCGAAACTGCGCGCGGTGTTCGTCCGTGATTTGCGACACGTTACTTCAACGGGTTTTCGTACCACACCACATTCTTGCTTTGTTGACCGGCGATGAGGGCATCGAGGTCGCCGTCGGCGTCCATATCGACGAGGCGGATGTCGTATGCGGCCTGGTCGTCGTGGATGATGTGGGTGGTGAACTTGCCTTTGCCATCATTCTCGAACCACGCGGCTTTCCGGCTGAGGTAGGCGCAGGTGATGGCGTCGATATCGCCATCGCCATCGATGTCGCCGACTTGCAGGCAGTGCGAGGACAGGAGGTCGGTATTGATGTCGTGGATTTTCCACTTCGGGTTTTCGTACCAAATGAGGCCGACGCCGTGGCCACGGCTGGCGATGATGTCGAGCTTGCCGTCGCCGTTTACATCAGCGGGGAGAATGTTGGTGGCGCCGGGATGTTTGCCAGGGAGGCGATGTTTCTTGAAGGGCTTCGTGGGATCCTTGCCGGCTTCCCACCACGCAAACCACTCGCCCTTACCGGACTTGTCTGAAGGCCCGCCCTTGGCGGCGAGCGTGATATCGAGCCGGCCGTCGCCGTTGAGATCGCCGGCGCCAAGGTAATGGCTCAGGCCCGGGGCGTCCTCTTTGGCGAACACATGTCGTTTCCAGCGTTGGCGGAACCTAGGATCCTTTGGGATGTCCAGCCAGACGGCTGAGTTGGGGAACTTGCCCATGGGCTGGCCACTGTTGGCGAGTAGGTCGAGTTTTCCGTCTCCGTTAACATCCGCCTTGAGCACGCCGTGGATGCCGATGATTTCGTCCTCTGCAATTCGTGCCTTCCACGGACGGCCGATGGGATTTTTATTCGGCTGCTCAAACCACACAATGAGTCCAGGCTTGTACCGGGCGCCGATGAAATCCGCATCTCCATCCCCGTCCACATCCATAGTTTCGCCGTGGATAAAGGTATGGTCCTTGTGGTCCCCGATGATGACCTCTTTCCAATTTGGCGCTATGAACAGCCGCGTTTTGCCACCAGCGTTGCTGATGATGTCAATTTTTCCGTCTCCTGTGAAATCGGCGGCTACGGCGACATTGTTACGGAGACCTTCCCAAACGACATGGCGTTTCCAGTTGCCTTTGACTTCCGCGCCCATCGCGGGCGTGAGCAATGCGATTGGGAGTAAGAGGATTTTTTTCATCGGGTTCGTTTCAGAGTTTGTTCGTAGATCGCTTTCATCTCCTTGACCAACGCAGTGTGGGCCGCGGAGCGGGCGAGGTTGGTGATTTCCTTGGGGTCCTGCTGGTAATCGTAGAGTTCCACGCCGAAGCGGCCCTGGCCCCATTCGGTGTAACGGTAGCGTTCGGTGCGGATGGAACGGCCGAGGGGGCGGGGATTGGTTTTCATACCGGGCAGGCGCGGTCTAATTTGTGTGGTGCTAAAGGCTGCCTGCCGGACGGCCGCCTTGGGATTGGCCAACACGGGCGTGAGGCTTTTGCCCTTGAGGTGCTTGGGCTTGGGCAGGTCGCAGAGGTCGGCGAGGGTGGGGTACAGGTCGACGAGCTCGGTGAGGGAGGCACTGGTTTGGCCGGCGGTCTTCATACCGGGCACGGAAATGATAAGCGGCACGCGGGCGCTGCCTTCGAACAGGTCGCTCTTTTGCCAGAGGCCGTGATGGCCGAGATGATAGCCGTGGTCGCTAAGAAAGACGACGATGGTGTCGTCGGCGAGCTTGAGTTTTTCCAAGCCATCGAGCACGCGACCGAGGCAGGCGTCCATCAGGGTGGTGGAGGCGTAATAGGCGCGGATGATTTCCTTGCGTTGCTCAATGGTCAGTTCGCGTTGGTTCGGGCGATCGGGCAGAGCCGCGGGCGGGATGTCATCGCGGTCACCAGGGATTTCCAGCACAGGTTTAATTTTATCCAGTGGATAATGTTTCGCGTGATGAATGGGGGCAACGTACGGCGTGTGCGGGCGGTAAAAACCGACGGCGAGGAAGAAGGGTTTGCCAGTCTTGTCCGGATGATGTTCCTCGAGAAGCTTCACGGCGGCGAGGGCAGCTTGGCCGTCAGTGTGTTCCTCGTCTTTGCTGTCGAGCAATAGCCAACTCATCGTGCCGCCGTAGGCCCCGGCGCGCAGGGTAATGACCTCGTCCTGCCGCGTGCGATCAATGCCGATGGGGTTGATGACCTTGTTCCACGAAGGCTTGTCGTCCACGCCGTCCGTACCGATCTGGGTGGGCACGCCGTAATGATAAATCTTGCCGATACGGGCGGCGAAATAGCCATGGTTGATGAAGTGCTGCGAGAGGGAAGCGATTTCCGGTTGTTTATTTCGGAAATGTCCGGCATTGGAGAGTACGCCGGTCTGTTCCGGATACAGTCCGGTCATGAATGAAGATCGACTCGGATTGCAAACGGGATACTGGCAGTAAGCCCGGTCAAACCGCACTCCGCGTTTGGCCAACCGATCGACATTGGGTGATTGCACCAGCGGATGTCCGTAGCATCCCAGATCGGCATTGAGGTCGTCTACGGCGATCAATAGCACATTGGGTTTGGCGGCGATTAAAAAAACCGGAAAAATGAGGAAGGCTAGGAGCCAGCGAATATTGGCGTAATTCATGCGTTTCGAGAGAATAACGGGCAAAACGACGAAATGGCAGCATGTTTTTGTTTACAATTTTGCGTGCCGTGGCATCTTCCCACCGACCTCGGGGTGGGGTAACAACGCATGTCTGTAAAACGAAAATATGTGTGGAATAACATCCACATGGGGAACACCTTTTTTCTGGGCCTAATCCTGTTGGGTTCGGTGATTGGCTTGCCGTTATTTATTTGGAAGTTCGGAGCGGAGATCCAGCACTGGTGGGCGCACATGCTGCTTGCGGTTGTGCTCTTCATTTATTCCGGCATGGGCATCACATTCGGATACCACCGGCTTCTGTCGCACCTGTCCTTCAAAGCTAAGTGGCCGGTAAAATTATTCTCCCTCATTGGCGGTGCCACGGCCATGCAGGACTCGGCCTTGGTGTGGAGTGCGGATCATCGCCGCCACCACAAACACGTTGATCACGAGGACGATCCCTACAACATTAAGAAAGGCTTTTGGCACGCACACATCGGCTGGATTTTGTTTAAAGAGAAACTTTACCCGACATTGGATAACGTCAAAGACCTGCAGGCGGACAAACTCGTGATGTGGCAGCATCGCTGGTGGATCGAGATTGGCCTATTGGTGGGCTTTGCTCTGCCGACTGCTGCTGGTTGGTGGATTGAGGGAACCTGGCAGGGCGCTGTGCTGGGTCTATTGCTCGGGGGCATGTTCCGCCTGACCGCCTGCCATCACAGCACCTTTTTCATCAATAGCCTCTGCCATTATATGGGCACACAGCCGTACTCCTCCACGCACACCGCGCGCGATTCATGGTTCATGGCGCTGCTGACGTTCGGGGAAGGGTATCACAACTACCACCACGAATTTCAGCATGACTACCGTAATGGCGTGAAGCCGTGGCAGTTCGATCCCACCAAATGGGCAGCTTGGACGCTGAGCAAGCTGGGGCTTGCCAGTGATTTACGGCGCGTGCCGGATGAGAAAATCGAGCTGGCTGAAATCCGCCAGAAAGATAAGCAACTGGCTGAGCAGCTTTCCAACACGCCCGAGCCAGTGTGTGAGAAGACGCAAGCCCTTTTCGCCGAGGCCGGGGTTAAGCTACATTCTGCAGTCGAATCTTGGGAGCGCGCCAAAAACGAATATTCTAAGGCCGCGCAGAAGAAGATCAGTCTCACCAGAGAACAGTATGCTGAACTCCGTACCCGCTTCGACGAGGCCGTGGCCGAACTCCGCGAGGCCATTGCCCAATGGCACGCTGCCCACCAGCAATTGGCCGGGCAATTGGCCTAATCGGCCATAAATACTGCTCGCATTTATCCCGTTTTCGGTTAAAAAACGCTCCGTTTGCTTCATTCATCATTATGATGAATGGGATTAATGCCTACTCAAGCCGCTTGTAGCAGCATCTGATCATGAAAAAACTCATACCCTGTATCCTGCTGGCCCTGACTTCTGTCGGGGGAACTCTGTGGGCTGACGAAACAGCCGATAATCCAACCACCACCGAAACTACGGCTACGGAGGAAAACACAGCGGGGGATGAAAACTCCGACGGCGATGATGCTGGAGCAACCTCCGAAGCCGATACGCCGGCCCCTAAGATTGATTCGGGTGATACCGCATGGATCCTGACCGCGAGCGCCTTGGTCCTCTTTATGACCATCCCTGGTCTCTCGTTCTTTTACGCCGGTTTGGTGCGGAAGAAAAACGTACTCTCAGTGCTGATGCATTGCTTCGCGTTGGTTTGTTTGATGACCGTCGTCTGGGTGGCTATTGGTTATTCCATGGCATTTTCCACGGATAACGAAAATGGCTTCATCGGAGGATTGAGCAATGCCTTTGCCTCCGGCCTCACGCAGGATTCGGGCAATGGCATTCCTGATTTTGCATTTTTCATTTTTCAGATGACCTTTTTCATCATCACCCCGGCACTGATGGTGGGGGCTTTCGTGGAGCGCATTAAGTTCTCCGCCATGCTCTGGTTCACCGGCTTGTGGGCTGTGATCGTGTATCTGCCGGCTTGCCATTCGGTGTGGGCGGAAAACGGATACTTTTTGAAGATGGGTGCGGTGGATTTGGCTGGAGGCATAGTGGTGCATATCACCGCTGGCCTAGGCGCTTTGGTAGCCTGTATTGTGCTCGGTCCGCGCAAAGGTTATCCGCAAGCTCAAATGATGCCGCATAATCTACCGATGACGGTGGCTGGCACAGGAATGCTTTGGGTGGGCTGGTTCGGCTTCAATGGCGGCAGTGGCCTAGCCGCCGATGGCGGTGGTGCCACCGCAATTGTGGTGACGCAGATTTCTGCGGCGACGGCGGCATTGACGTGGATGTTTATTGAGTGGATGAAGAACGGGAAACCCACGGTGCTGGGAATCGTAACTGGCTCGATTGCGGGCTTGGCGGCGATTACGCCGGCCTCCGGTGTTGTGGGGCCGCAGGGTGCGTTAATCATCGGCTTGGCCTCCGGCTTCGTCTGCTGGTACGCGAGCACGGCCATCAAGGCGAAATTCGGCTACGATGATTCGCTGGACGTCTTCGGTGTTCACGGTGTGGGTGGCATTATCGGAACGTTGTTGCTGGCGTTCCTCGGTGCCAGCGGGACATTGGATGGGCGTGGGGACTACGAGAGTGGAACCCAGTTCGCCATTCAGTTTAAGGCGGCGGCCGCGGTGGGACTCTACACGCTCGTGGCCACTTGGATCATCCTCAAGGTGGTGGATGCGATGGTCGGCCTGCGGGTGGATGAACAGGATGAGACCAACGGTCTCGATATCTCCGCCCATGGTGAGGCGGGTTACAACGATTAATCCCAAACCAAGGAATATTTGAATGAAGAAAATTGAAGCAATCATCAAACCCTTCAAGCTGGAGGAAGTGAAAGACGCGCTGGCGGAGGTCGGTGTGGTCGGAATGTCCGTGAGCGAAGTGAAAGGCTTCGGCCGCCAGAAGGGGCATACGGAAATCTATCGGGGCAGTGAGTACACGGTGGATTTCTTGCCGAAGGTGAAAATCGAAACTGTGGTGGCGGACGGGACGGTGGATGACGCTATCGCAGCAATCACCAAAGCAGCGGCCACCGGCAAGATCGGGGACGGCAAAATTTTTGTCCAACCCATCGAACAGGCCATCCGCATCCGTACGGGCGAAAGCGGCGAAGAAGCAGTTTAACCTATCAATCCAATCACTGCGCCGGACCTCATCTGGGGTCCGGCTTTTTTTGTTACATGAACACTTCCTTTTGATGGACAGGATCTTTCGGTAGCCAACCTTTTTCGCTGGCTTCCTGAAGCATGCTTTTGGTCCTTTCGTGAGTGTAGTACCACACGTTTCCAGGACTGACGTGGATATTCCAATTCTTTTGGAAGAGCAGGGCGCGCTCCTTGTTTCGGGCAAGGATTTTTGGGACGGCGTGCACCTTCAGTACTTCGCGGCGGCGTTTAGTCACTTGGGTGCGCTTCTCGATGAATTGGGAAATGAATTCCGGCGTTTTATCCAGTACCCATGTGTCTTTGAAACGGCTTTCTGAGTATTCAAAATCAGCTTTGCGCTGGATGACGTAGCGTGCGTCTGCCACTGGCCCAAACACATCGGCCATCGCTTGGGCAAACATGCGGCTGGTTTCCTCATCGGCATTTTCAAGAAATATGCGTACATAACCGCCCGCTCGTTCCGCGGCGTGAATGTTCTGCTCGGCTTCACTCCAACCCATATTTTTCAGTAATTCGGCTTCAGCTAGACCGCCAATCACCGCGCGACCGATGGCTTGGGTGAGAGAGCCTTCAGTCCATTCTTGGCTGAGCGGTGACATTGGCTTAAAGCCGTTGCCACCACCGTATTTTTTCTCAACCGCCAGGATGGGTTCGGGATGGTACGGTTCGCCAATTTTCCAAAGGCTGCGAAAGTGCGATCGCTGCTCAACCCGTTCAAGCATGTCGCGGTTGAGCTCTACCATATTTTCTTCCACGCCCTCTGGCTCAATTTCTGTGAATGCCGCGTGTACGTGCCCCACGCCTTTTTCGATGCAACCATCGTCGGTTACTCCGTATAGGTTATTGTGCTTTTTTCGAAACCGATGGTAATCGTCCAGGCCTTTTTTGAATTCCGGCGCGATGCAAACTACATCCCAGTTATTGGCCAGTTTTTCAGGTATATCCGGGTCGAGACGGAACGATCTACCGCGTAATTGATTGATGGTCATTGAGGTAGTTACACAGGTCAGGTCAATGAGTACATTGATCTTATTGGCATCCCATCCTTCGCCAAGTAGCCCGCGGGTGCCCACCAGGCAGCGTATAATGCCCTGCTGAAATAGTTCGGTGATCATTTCCACGTATACCCGTGGACACCAGTCAGAGCCTTTTCCGGAAAGAACGTGAAAGCCTTCAGACTCCTGCCAAACGAACTCTACAGAAAATTTATTGAGGGATAGCCATTGTAGTGCGGCACTCTCCAGTTTTGGCCTCAGGTCATCATCTACTAGCACTGTAGAACCGGTGATGAGTACTGGATCCAGCTTATCCGTGTTCTCGTCTGTGAGTAATTCGCGGAAGGCTGCGATAGCACCTCCGGCTTCATCATCAAGAAGATGGTCCAGCTCAGCACTTACGGCAGAGGTTTTTTCGTAATCACAAATCACAACCGCGCGAATTGTGTCTCCCAATTCGGTTTGTTCGCGCTTAAGAATAGGGATCAGTGCTCGCGCCTTGGCTCGTGAGTAGGCCAAGATACGCGAGACCGGTGAGGCGCATTGTTGAGAGCCCGTCTCGGTGATCTGCGTGCCGAGCAGCCGCAGGCGACTGATCGCGTGTTGAGCCAGATCTTGATCTGCCTTTTTAACGGACCGCCTCAAGCCATGGCGAATGTACCACGAGAGAATAGGAAAAAGACGGTCCAGCGGGTCGGCCCATACAATTTCATCATATGGTGTAAGTTCGAGCTCTGGAACACCTTCAGGAAACGCAACGCCACGGTCATTAAGAAAAATGCGGCCAGCCTCGGAGAACGATCCGGCACGGCTTTCGAAATCATTCCATGAGTCCGCTTTCATGATGATCAGGTCGCGCTCGGCCAGTACACGACTCGTAAAGTCTATCATGCTCTCACGCACAGGGTGCCCGTTGTCATCTAAAGGAGGGTTGCACAAGTCCTCCACCAATTGGTCGAACGTCTCTGAAGTTTGCGTGATGTACTCCAACTCTTTGCCCAGTGGTCGTACGAAATAGGCTAGGTCCTGGTACGGCGCAAGAAATCCATCTTTTACCACCGCAGGCACGGGCACCTCGTAATCCACCGGACCGAAATAGGCGCGGTAACGTTTGGCATCTACCGTGTCCCTTTCGGCCTGTTCAGGCGGCGTGGCTGTTAGTCCCAGTACAATAGGGTTGCCGAGGAATTCGTTCGTAGCTGCCAGCACGCGGCCCCAATGGCTCATGAGGTGGTGGCATTCATCGAGAATTACTAACCCTAGGCCGTTATCGCGCAACCGCTTCAGCGTGGCTAGTGCGGATGTATGCAGCAATTTCATCGTATCGCCTCCTAACGAAACCTCGTCCCGAACTTTTTTTCGAAAGAAACTAAGCCGATCGTGATAATAATGTGGATTCTTGCTTTGAAGGCTCTCGATCCAAACCTGCGCCTCCGCCGGATCCTGCGCCTCACCTTTCTCGATAAGCTGATCCACCCAGCTGAAAACAGCCATCGTATCCAGCGTTGAATCATCACGCGACGGTAGCGTAACGGATTGATAGGTTAACGAAGTCAATAGGCTAGGTTGTTGTGTCTCTGTGCTCACCCAATGCTTGGGTAACGCTTTTCCATCTGCTGAAAACAAATCCGTTCTCGCCGCCCATTGACTTTGGATGGCGGAGTTTGGGCAAAGTACCAGTGTATGTTTCTGGATCACCTCCGCCCAGAGGTACAATCCAGTGACTGTCTTGCCTGATCCTGGTGGGGCCACGATGTGCAACTGGCGTTCGCCTGCTTCGAGCTGCTCGCGCGCAATTTTGACTACATCCGCTTGCGAAGGACGCAATTCACCATTGAATTGGATATCAGGAAACATGCCTAGTCTGCGAAGGGTTTGGTACACTAAAATCTATCTATGGGGAACACAACGAGAATCGGATTCGTAAGAACTCCTCGTTGGCGAATGTTGTTAGTCTAGATCATTTGGAGATTGGCTAAAATTGCTTTGGACGGTATCCCCTCTGTATTCATGAAGATCACGCGCATCAAGGTGTATCAGGTGGATCTGCCGTTGCATGAGGGCAGCTACAAATGGTCCGGCGGCAAATCGGTGGAGGTGTTTGACAGCACGGTGGTGGCCATTGAGACCGATGCCGGGATTACAGGGCACGGCGAGGTGTGTCCGCTGGGGCCGTTTTATCTGCCGGCCTACGCCGCCGGCGCGCGCGCGGGGGTGGGCGAATTGGGCCCGCACCTGATCGGGCAGAATCCCACTCGACTGGGGCCGATCAATCGTCTGATGGACAAGGCTCTGCAGGGGCATCCGTACGTGAAGAGCGCGTTGGATATGGCGTGCTGGGATCTATTTGGACAAGCTAGCGGTCAGAGTGTGTGTGAATTACTTGGGGGGCGTTATGGAGAGGATTTCCATTTGTACCGCGCCATCTCGCAGGAGGCGCCGGAGGAGATGGCTCGCAAGATTGCCGGGTACCGCGAGGAAGGCTACCGCCGTTTTCAACTGAAGGTGGGTGGCGATCCCAATGAGGATATCGAACGCATCCACGCCGCTAGGGCTATTTTGGAGCCGACCGATACGCTGGTGGCCGATGCCAATACTGGCTGGCTGATGCACGAGGCCGCCCGCGTGGTCCGAGCCGTGCGCGATGTGGATGTGTACATCGAGCAACCCTGCGCCAAGTACGAGGAGAACCTCGCCATTCGCCGTCGCACGGATCATCCCTTTGTGATTGATGAAAACATCGATAGTCTGGCGCCGCTCCTGCGTGGCCATGCTGATGGCGCGATGGATGTGGTGAATCTAAAGATCAGCAAACTCGGCGGCCTCACTAAGCTCAAGCAGGCGCGGGATTTGTGTATTGATCTCGGTATTGCGATGACGGTCGAGGACAGCTGGGGCGGCGATATTGTCACCGCGGCCATCGCCTCGCTGGCGCATAATACGCCGCCGGAACTGCTCTTTAGCTCCACGGATTTCAACAGCTACGTGACCCAATCAATCGCCGAAGGCGCGCCTCAACGGCAGGGGGGGCGACTGGCCGCCTCCACGGCACCTGGCTTGGGCGTGACGCCGCGCATGGATGTGTTGGGCGAACCGGTCTTGACGGTCGAATAAGCGCAAAATCTTTCCGCCAAACGGGTGAACTTCACGCACCCATTCGGTGCGTGATTTTTGCCCCTTCATTTTTCCCTGAAAACAAGTGGTTTACGTCGTGCCATTCCTTGGCATGAGCCATGCTCTAGTGATACCAGTGATAGGTTGGAACAGACCTCGCTAATTAAGAAACTTTCGTTGAGGATACAAGGTCTGTGACATGCCTCGGAGGGCGGGTTGCTGCAAGGCGCCCGCCCTCCTTCTTTTTCTGCGTAAAACACTGAATAATCCTTATAGGCCGCCGTCGATTTGAGGACAGACGGGAATTGCCCAAACCACCGTTTATGACGTATTTTTTCTGACGGGAGATGATTAACCGAATCGCCAATTTTGCCGGGAGTTTATTGCTGCTTGCCGGTGTGTCGGCCGAGGATAAACCGACGCCGACTCAAGTGACGTTTTTTGAGGAGAAAATCCGGCCTGTGCTGGCCTCCAAATGCTACAAGTGCCATTCCGAGCGGGCGCAAAAAGTGAAGGGCGATCTGCTGCTCGATTCGCGCGCGGCGATTCTTAAGGGGGGCGAGGAAGGCCCTTCGATAACCGTGGGCAAGCCGGACGAAAGTCTGTTGATCTTGGCCCTACGCCATCAAGACGGTTTGGAAATGCCGCCGAAAGAAAAACTGCCGGTGGCAGTGGTGGCCGATTTTACCAAATGGATTGCCGAAGGTGCGTACTTTCCCAAGGGTGTGGCGTCCAAGGCGGAGAAGGATTGGTGGGAGTTAGTGGATCGAAACAAGATCCTGTCGGCCAAAGAACCTATTGAACGGGCGGTGGATCATTATGTGAACGCCAAATTAAAGGCCGATCAGGTCTCACCTGTGGCGGCTGCGGATGAG
>WTHG01000420.1 GCA_011523245.1 Verrucomicrobiales bacterium
AACCGTACAAGGTGCCGGCGGAATTGAACGGCCGGCGATTTTACACCACGCATGCGATGGGCGATTTCGCGCTTCAATTTCTTGATGAGGTGACAACGAAGAAGGATCCGTTCCTGCTCTACGTGGCGTTCAACGCGCCGCATTATCCACTGCACGCCCCGGAGGAAGATGTAAAAAAATGGGACGGTGCCTACGACGCCGGCTGGGATGCCCTGCGCCGCACGCGTTACGCCAAACAGCTCAAGCTCGGGATCATTCCAAAAAAATTCAAGCTCAGCCCGCGGCCGGCCCACATCCCCGCATGGAAAAGCCTGAGTGCGGATGAGCGTCAGTGGGAGGCTGATCGCATGGAGGTATTTGCGGCGATGGTGGAAGTGATGGACGCCGAGATTGGGCGCATCGTCGCCAAGCTCAAGGCGAAGGGCCAGTGGGAGAACACGCTGTTTCTCTTTTGTGCGGACAACGGCGCGTGCCCGTTCGAGCGCACACGCGGGCGTAGTCTTAAACCGTGGGATGCGGACTCCTACTGGACCTATGACGCTAGCTGGGCACACGCGGGTAACACGCCTTTTCGCCTATACAAACAGAATCAGCACGAGGGCGGCATTAGTTCACCGATGATCGCGCATTGGCCAGCTGGCTTGAAGGCCGAGCCCGGCAGTATCACGCATCAACCGGGGCATCTGATTGATTTCATGGCGACCTTTCTCGACGTGGGTAAGGCGAAGTACCCGCAGCAGGTGGGTGCGCGCAAAGTGGATCCGCTGATGGGCAAGAGCTTGCTTCCGATTTTACAGGGCAAGGAGCGCGCGGGCCATGAGACACTGTACTTTCATTTTGGCACGGACCGGGCCCTGCGGCAGGGCCCCTGGAAGCTGGTTTCCGCCAAGCTCGGTCGTTGGGAATTGTACAACCTCGATGAGGATCGCACAGAACTGAACGATCTCGCCGCCAATCATCCCGAGCGCGTAAATGCCATGGCCGCCAAGTGGTTCGACATAGCCGAAAACACCGAACGCCTAAAGGGTCGCCATCTCAGCCCGGTGAAGGAAACAATCAAGGAACTCGGCTTCCGTAAAGACACTTCCAATCAATTGAAGAAATGATGAAGCGGTTTATTATTTTGCTCACCGGCCTGTTGTTGGGCTTGGGCGCGTTCGCGAAGGAGCAGCCGAATTTCCTGATCATCATGGCTGATGATTGCACGTACAACGATCTGCCGTTGTACGGCGGGCAGAATGCCAGAACGCCGAACATCAACCGGCTGGCGGCGCGCGGGCTAACATTTAACCGCGCCTATCTCGGCGAGGCGATGTGTCAGCCGTGCCGGTCGGAGCTGTTCACCGCGCAGTACGCGATGCGCAATGGCTGCGCTTGGAACCATTCGGCCAGTCGACCGGGTCTCACCAGCATGCCGCATCATCTGGGCGCGCTGGGATATCGCGTGGGGTTGGCGGGCAAGATGCACGTGAAGCCACAGGCGGTGTATCCGTTTAAACCGGTGGAAGGGTTTGATCCTAACTGCGTGCGCAATCCCACGCGCGCGCATGAGGTGGCGGGCATTACGAAATTCATGGGCCAAGGGGAGGAACCGTTTTGTCTGGTGGTGGCGTTGGTGGAGCCGCATGTGCCGTGGGTTATGGGCGATGCCTCAAAGTATCCCCCCCAGCAGCTGAAGTTGCCGCCGAACCTAGCGGACACGCCGCGCACGCGGATTGATTTCTCCAAGTACCTCGCCGAAATCACCTACATGGACGGGCAGGTGGGCGAGATTCTCGCGGCACTGGAATCCACCGGTAAAGCGCGCGACACACTGGTGCTTTTCACCTCCGAACAGGGCTCGCAGTTTCCCGGTTGTAAATGGACCAACTGGAACACCGGTCTGCACACCGCGCTGGTGGCGCATTGGCCGGGTCGGACGCCGGTGGGGCAACGTACTGATGCGCTCGTGCAATACGCGGACATCCTGCCCACGCTGTTGACCGCCGCTGGTGGGAATCCAAAACGGCACGACTACGATGGTACGAGTTTTCTACCCGTGCTGGAGGGCAAGGCCGAGGCGCATCGTAGGTTTGTCTACGGCATTCACAATAACCTGCCCGAAGGTCCGCCTTACCCTATCCGTAGCGTGAGCGACGGCACCTTTCATTACATTCGCAACCTGCGCTCGGATGAGTTGTACATTGAGAAACATCTGATGGGCGGCAAGGGCGATGCTGTGCTCAAGAATCCCTACTGGCAAACGTGGATGCGCGAGGCATGGACCAATCCACACACCTACCAAATGGTGAAACGCTACATGCACCGTCCGCCGGAGGAATTGTACAACTCAGTGAAGGACCCCTACGAACTGACCAACCTCGCCAACACGCCCAGGCACGCCAAGCAGTTGAACGTACTGAGCGCGGAACTGGATCGTTGGCTGGCCGAGCAGGGCGATCCGGGTAGTGCGGTTGATATGCCGGACGCCCTCAAGGCCGCCCGTGAAGGCAAACATCTACACGGGCCTAAGCCTAGGAAGACCGACTGACATGATCGACGCCCATCAACATTTTTGGCAACTAGACAAGCCGTTCGATTACGAATGGCTCAAGGCGCCGCAGCATGCGCCGATCAACCGCACTTATTTGCCGACCGATTTGCGACTGCACCTAGACGCAACCGGCATCGCCGAGAGCATCTTTGTGCAGACGCAGCATGACCTGGAGGAAAATCGCTGGGTGCTCGGCATGGCCGAGGAACACGATTGGCTGGTAGGCGTGGTCGGTTGGGTGGATCTTGCTAGTGAGGCGTGCGAGGAGCAGTTGCTGGAATTTAAGGATCATCCGAAATTCGTCGGCATCCGCCACATCACGCAGGACGAGCCGGACGATGATTTCATTGTGCGTCCGGAAATTCTGCGCGGTCTTAAGGTGCTGGAAAAACATCGCGTGCCGTTTGATCTGTTGTTCTACGTGAAGCATCTGAAGCACGCGGACCGGTTGGGGCGCGAGCTGCCGGGGCTGCCGATGGTGATCGATCACTTGGCCAAGCCGCGCATTAAGGATCAGTCGATCGACGACTGGTTGCCACAGCTTAAGGCCGCCGCGCAGCACGACCATATTTTCTGCAAACTCTCCGGCATGATCACCGAGGCCGATTGGGCGAACTGGAAGCCGACCGATCTCAAGCCGTATGTCGAAGCCGCGCTGGAAGCCTTCGGTCCAGAGC
>WTHG01000043.1:0-847 GCA_011523245.1 Verrucomicrobiales bacterium
GTCCAGCGCCGTGGTGGGCTCATCGGCAATGAGCACCTCCGGATCGGTGATCAGCGCCATGGCGATCATCACGCGCTGACGCATGCCACCGGAAAATTCATGCGGATACGAATGCACGCGCTCAGCGGCATCGCGAATGCCCACCTTCTCGAGCATTGCGATGGCCTTTTTCAACGCCTCCTCACGCTCGGCCATGCCATGGATCAAAAGCGGTTCGATGAGCTGCTCGGAGATGCGCAGGTACGGGTTGAGTGAAGTCATCGGATCCTGAAAGATCATCGCAATCCGTTTGCCGCGCAGGGCGCGTTGCGCCTCGGGACTGGCGTTGAGCAAATCCGATTGATCAAAACTGGCCGTGCCGCCCTCGATGCGCCCGGGCGGTTGTGGCACCAATCCCATAAGCGTGTGGACGGTCACCGATTTGCCCGAGCCAGATTCGCCCACGATGCCGAGGATCTCGCCTTTCTCCACCGTGAACGATATATCGTCCACCGCCTTCACCACGCCATTGCGCGTGTGGAAATACGTTTTCAGGTTGTCGATTTCAAGCAGCGGCATATCAGTCCTTAGACGATTTCGGGTCGAGCGCGTCGCGCAGTCCATCGCCGATGAAGTTCAGGCTGAACAACGTGGCAGAGAAAAACAGCGCGGGAAAAATGAGCAGCCACGGATACACATCAATTTTCTCCGCACCATCCTTAATCAGCAGTCCCCACGAACTCATCGGCGGCTGCACACCCAAGCCGAGAAAGCTGAGCACGGCCTCCAGCAGCAGCACCGCCGGCACCGTGAGGCTCGCATAAATGATCACCGGCCCGAGGATGTTGGGCAGCAGATGGCCGAAGAT
>WTHG01000043.1:857-3199 GCA_011523245.1 Verrucomicrobiales bacterium
GCCATAGCCCAAAGCCCGCGCGGCCTCGACGAACTCGGTATCCTTCAATGCCATGATCTGCGCCCGGACAATCCGCGCCATGGTCAGCCATTCTACAAAACCGATGGCGACAAAAAGCAAAATGAAATTTCGCCCGAACATCACCATGAGAAGGATTACGAAAATGGTAAACGGCAGCGAATAGAGAATGTCGACGATGCGCATCAAAAAGGCGTCCGTGCGCCCGCCCACGTAGCCGGCAAAAGAACCATAAACCACACCGATCACCAGGCTGACCGCCGTGGCCAGAAAGCCCACCGCCAGCGAGATGCGGCCGCCTTCGAGCGTGCGCACGAACACATCGCGGCCTAGATCGTCCGTACCAAACCAATGACTACCACTTGGCTTTTGAAAGGCGTTTTCAAGGTTATTAGTCTCACCGGAGTGCTGCCCAAAAAGTAACGGCCCAATCAGACACAGGAGAATAATCAGCCCAAAAATCACCGTGGCAATCACTGCCATGCGGTTTTGCGCAAGTCGCCGCCAAGCATCGGTCCAGAGCGAGGCCCCTTCCTCATGTTGCAAATTGGTCTCGGCAGTGCTCATGACTCAACACGCGTGCGTGGGTTCAACCAGGCCTGAACGATGTCGACCAGCAGGTTCATGACGATGATCAGCGTGGCGTAAAACAGCACGGTGCCGAGGACCATCGTGTAATCGCGGTTAAAGGCGGCGGTGACGAAGAATTTGCCAAGGCCGGGAATGGAAAAAATGGTTTCAATGACGAACGAGCCGCTGATCAATCCCGCGAACGCCGGCCCGAGGAAGGACACCACCGGCAACAAGCCGCCGCGAAGGCTGTGCTTGAGGATGACGCGCGATTCGCTGGCGCCCTTGGCACGGGCGGTCTTGATGAAATCCTGATTAAGTACCTCGAGCATGCCGCCGCGCGTGAGGCGCGCCACGTAGGCGGCATAATAAAGGCCGAGAGTAAGCGACGGCAGCACCATGTCGCCCCACGTGTACCAGCCAATGGGGCTGAACCAGCCCAAGCCGGAGGAGAAGATCATGATCAAAAACGGCCCCATTACAAAGGTGGGCAGGCAAATGCCAATCATCGCGGTGGACATGGGCACATAATCGAGCAGCGAGTTTTTCTTGAGCGCGGCGATGACACCCGCCGGCAACCCAAGACACAGCGCAATCGCCAGCGCGCATAAACCGAGTTGCATGGAGACAGGGAATGATTTGCTGATCAGCTCCGTAACCGACCGGTCCACGTATTTAAACGACGGACCAAGGTCACCAGTGATCAACCCGGATCGCTCGCGCCGATAAATTTCCCACAAGTGATTTTCGGACGTGCGATCGGCCTCGGGCACGGCCCGGATGTGCCATTTACCGGGCGATTGATCGGTGACGACCAGCTCCCCCTTGCGCGTCACGGTCGCTGTGAATTTATTGTTTTCCGGGGAATACACAGCCGTTTCATTCCCGTCGGCAAATATCATTTGCTGCCTATCCACTTCCTTGGAAATGAACCCAAAATACAGCAGGTACTGCTCCCAAAGTGGCCGGTCCAAGCCATAGTGTTCTTCGAGTTTTTTGCGAATTTCTACTGGAACAGTTTTCTCGTCAGTGAACGGATCGCCCGGTGCAAAGCGCACCATGAAGAAGGTGAGCGTGGCGATGATGAATAACACCGGAATGGACTGCAGCAAGCGCGTGAGGATGAAGCGAAGCATTCGGCGTCAGTCCTTCTGGGGCACGTCCTCAAGATACACGTGTTTGTAGGGATGGTGATCCAGCACGTTTGACCACCAGCCCTTCACGCTCCGGTCTCGCAGGCTGGCCCGCACGTAAAAATAAATCGGCAACATGGGCATCTCCTGAGCGAGGATCCCCTCTGCCTCACGGAAGTATTCCTTGCGCTTTTCCTTATCGCCTTCCTTGGCGGCCATTTCGATAAGCTCATCATAGCGCGCGTTGGACCAACCTGTGTTGTTGTGCCCCCCGTCGGTCACCCACATATCCATGAAAGTATTGGGATCGTTGTAATCGCCGGTCCAACCGGCCCGTGTGATGGTGAAATCCATTTTCTCCACCGCCTTGAGAAACACTTTCCATTCCTGATTATCCAAAACCACATCGATACCCAGCTCCTGCTTCCACATCGCTTGAATGGCCTCCGCCACTTTTTTGTGACTCTCACTCGTGTTGTAACGCAGCTCAATCTTCGGCAGGGAGGATTGGCCGGTCTCCTTGAGGTATTCGGCGATCAACCGTTTGGCTTCCGGCAAGTCGGATTTAAATTGCGGTCCCGCGGTAAACCCTCCCGTGCCCGGGGGGGTAAAGTTATAAGC
>WTHG01000215.1 GCA_011523245.1 Verrucomicrobiales bacterium
AACCGCGCGCACTTCCGGCAACGATTCGAGCAAAGGAAACGTCAGCGCCACGCCCGCGCCTTTGAGGAATTGCCGCCGGTTTGGACTGAAATTCTCCATACCGCAAGTGTCATAGAACTCTCAGCCGAAAGCAAGCCCATCCACACTAGCGTTTGCCGCTCAAAAACGCCTCGCGTTTGTCGGCCCATTTCACGGTGCGATCGAAGATGATGCCGTATTGCGAGTAGCCGTGGTAAGGGACGGACTGCTTTTTCCACGAGGCAACGGCGGCATCATAGGCCTTCCGCATCTTGGTCAGGGCGGCCTTGGCGTCGCTCTCATGGATGACGTTGTGCAGCTCGAGGCGATCTTTGGCGAGGTGATAGAGCTCATCAGTCGCCTCCAGTTCGCCATCGGCGTAGGGCCAGTAGATGTATTTCCAATCTTTGGTCACCACCGCGTAACTATGCACGGCCTTCGGGCCCCACACGTTGATAAGCGGCAACGCGGCGTGCGTCTCCGCCTTGGGATCAGTGTACAGCTTCAGCAGACTGCGGCCGTCCATATTCGGCGGAACGGGTAACCCGGCCAGTTCCAGAATGGTCGGTGCAAAGTCCACGTTGCCGGTCAGTGAACTGCAGCGCAGGCGCTTGCCGCTGTTGGCGTGGCGCGGATCAAACATCAGCAACGGCACTCGCGAGGCTTCCTCGTAAGGTAGCACCTTGGAGCCATAACCGTGCGAGCCGCAAAGGAAGCCATTGTCCGAAGTATAAATAATCACAGTGTTGTCCGCCACGCCTTGTTCGTTGAGCGCATCCCGGATCATACCCACCGCCACGTCGATGGCGTAGATTTGCTGGTGATACTTCGCCATCACGCCATCGTAATCCTTGTCGTAATTCCAGCTACCAAACCGCTCATACTGCCGACCCATCGTGCTTTGCTTGGAAAAATGTTTACCGGCGGCACGACCGTAATTAGCCGGCTTGGGAAATTTTTTACCGGCATAAACATGATCAAATTTAGGGTCCGGATCCACTGGCCGATGCGGTGCCTTGAAACTGATCGATAAACAAAACGGTTTGCCGGCCTTGGCATCCTTCGCACTGGAGCGAATGAAATCCTGCGCGAACGCCCCGTAGGACAGCGTGGCGTGCGGCCATTTTTTCGCGTACGCCTTCATCGAAGCATTCTTTGCCGTCACAAAACTCGTCTGTCCCGGCCCACCACCCCAGCGGTCAAAATCCTTTTCCGGCAGCCATTTGCCATTGCCGCCCGGCTGCTTGCTTACCTCAAACCCGAATTTGCCCGCGAAGGCAGTGCGATACCCCGCCGATCGTAACAACACCGGATAACTCTTTCGCCAATGCGTCTCGAGCATCGTGCCGTGTTCGAAATTGCAGCCGGTCTTGTACTCGAACATTCCCGTCATCACGTTCGCCCGACTGGCCATACAAATCGCCGTCGTATCGTAATGTGCGTCAAAGATCATCCCGTCCGCACCCAGCCGATCGAGATTCGGCGTCTGAACTCCAGGCGCACCATAACAACCCATCGTGCGCAACGCCTGATCATCAGACATCAGAAAAATAATGTTGGGCCGCTTCTTCTCAGCCGCAGTTGTCAATGCTGCAACCAGCCCAACGAAAAATGTAAACCAAAACCGCATGCCTCTTTGTGTGCCCACCCGGGCCGTTACGTCAATCTTTCACCGGCAGCGCCCACTCCAGCCGCTTAAACTCCGGCCGCGGTCCCTGCCACGGGTTCGCCGCCACTTCGATCGGTTTCGCACCACGAATGGTGGCTTTGGCGACGAGGCCGAGTTCATCCAGTTCCGCCCAGCTTTTTAATGGCTCACCATCGGTCACGTTTTTGAAATCGCTCAGATCCACCGTCACCGTCTCCGGCTTGCCGCCTTTGAGTTTCACCTCGGCCACGTAGGTGCGTTTTTTGCCGCGATAATGGCGCCACGTGTTTTCGTGCAGCACAATGCCGAGGACATTTGGCTGCTCGCTCTGGATGGTCAGCGCCAGCTTCGCGCCTTGAGGGCCGCGCCATTTGGGATCGGTTACCTTGCGCGTCCAGTGTTGCCAAAGCGGACGTTGATTGCCGTTGATCGTGTACCAATCGCGGAAGCCTCTCTGAAAATTATCGATTACCAACTCCGGACCGCCCGATGGCTGCACGCGTGTCTTTTTCAATTCCTCCGGCTTCAGCTCATGAAACAGCGAGCTAATGCAGACCTCCTTCACATCACCCCGATGCGGCAGGGTCACCGACTTGGGCAGTTCATAAATTACATTCGCAAAGGCAAACAAAGGCCGGTCGAGGCTTTCGATCTCCAACCCCGCCTGCCAGTGCCCCCCGAGGTTCAGCGCGCCGGCACTGCGCCAAAAACGCGAGCGCGGATCCGGATCGACCGAGTAAAAAATCTCCACGTGCTTCACCGGCAGCTCGCGCGATGGCGTCACGTACAGCACCGCAGTTTTGCCCAAGCCAAATTCGCTATTCGGTGTAGACGGCAGTTTCAAGCCGCCTTTGAGATGCTGATCCAGCCACAGGATGCGCGCCACCTGTTGCGCAGGGTTGAAGCGATGATTGAAATGCGGCGCAAAGACAAATCGCTGTGGCACATCCTTGGGCACCCGCGCGCCGGTAGCGTAGGTGGCGTCCATCTGCCCGTGGAAATCGTTGCTCGCCCCCAAGTGCAGCAGCGGCACCTTGATGCGCGGGGCGTAAAATTGATAGCCCATCGCGCGTCGGAACAATTCGCGGTCGCCCGTCACCCGACGGATCTGCGGCGGCACATGATAATACGGATCGAGCCGAAAACCGGTGCCGCCCACTGAGGGCGACGCCACCTTCACACGCGCATCCGTACCCGCCACGTACATCGTAAGATTACCCCCCATCGAGTGCCCCCGAATGCCCAGCCGTTGGCCGTCCACTTCCGGTTGCTGCTCCAGAAATGTCAGTCCGCGTCGGCAACCAAGCGTCAGCAAAAACCAGTTACAATTCCGCGGCGACTCCTGCGGATCCAAAAACTTGTCGCCCGGCAACACATTGAAATATCCCGGCACATTATTCTGCGTTGGATCCACCGCACCCCAGTCCGTGTTCGCCTCGCCCGCCTTCGCCCCTTCCATCGGCCGCCCGCCCCAGTTCACCGACAACGCCGCGTAGCCGCGCCCGGCATGATACTTTACC
>WTHG01000474.1 GCA_011523245.1 Verrucomicrobiales bacterium
ACTTCTTTCGAATCTGCTCGAGGGCTTTCTGATTCTCCGGTGCGAGAGCAGCCTTATCAACTCCCGCCTTCCAGCCAAGGTAGCGTTCATAAGTCTCCTCCATTTGCTTCATGTTTTTCGCGCTCTGGACGTTGACGGTGTTTTCCGGTTCAACGCGAAAGGCATAAGGAGGACTTGTTAGGTTTTTCTGACGCTCGAATACTTCATCAATGGCAATCCGACCCAGTTTCAAGTACTGCTCGAATTGGTCACTGGAAATAAACTGGGAAGCGCCCACCGTATCGAAGGTCCCGGAGCCGCCGTCTGAAGGCAGCGACTCGACGTTCAGGCGTACGCCGGTGAGAGCCTCGATTGTGTTTTGATACTCGCGCCGGTTCAGCCGGCGCATGGTGATCTTGCCTCCCGAATCCGAAAGCTTCTTCCGGGCCAGCACCATCGTCTGCGCCAGGTCATCGAGGAAATCGGCCTTCTCAGCATTTTTTGGCTGCCGTTTATTTTCCGGCGGCATCTCGCCGGCGTTCATGGCGTTGAGCACTTTCTGCCAAAGCTCTGCCTGTTCAATGGTCGTCACCTTAAACGAAAGCGCCTCAAGATTGACCTTTCCTTTTTGCATTTCCTCATCGTGACAATCCAGACAATAGGATTCGATGAGGGGGAAATGCTTCTGCGACAACGCCACTTCAAATTGTGCCGCACCAGCCGTACCGGCGAGCAAAAGCAAAGCAGCTCCTAATGAAAAAGTTTTTTGCCTCATGCCTGCAGCTCTTTCACCACACCGGAGCTGTCGCCGTGGCGTTCGGCCTGAATGCCCATGCCTTGCAGCATGGTCAGCCACACGTTGCAGAGCGGCGTGTCCTTGGGCAATGCGAGGTGCTGGCCCAGTTTCAGATTGGCGCCGCCGCCAGTGAGGATAGTCGGACAGTTGTCGAGATAGTGGATCGAACTGATATTCGAGCCAAAGGCTAATGCGGTGTGATCAAACAGACTCGATCCGTCGGCCTCCTTGGTCGCCTTGAGCTTGTCAATCAAGCCGGCCAGTAATTCCGAGTGAGCTTTGTCCCGTGCCTTGGAGGCGTCCATCCGGTCGCCGGGGGAATAGTGGCTGATGTTATGAGCACTCAGAGTCACGTCCATGCTCTTCAATAATTCCTGGCCGGGCAGGCGATAGCTCATCACCCGTGTGCTGTCGGTTTGCAGGGCGGCCACGATGAGATTGTACATGAGCTCGATTTCGTTCCTGCCCTTGAGGCCGGGCGCAGGCTCGGCCAAGGGCGCCTTGGCTTTGGGCACGTCGAGCCAATCCTCGTCCTTGCCCAGACGGGTTTCAATCTCACGAATGCCTTGGAAATACTCATCGAGCTTATCGTTGTCGGTTTTAGATAACCCGCGCTGCACCCGCCTGGCCTCCGTGAGTACGGCATCCAACACACTGCGTTTCTCGGCAATGGCCGCCTGTCGCTGGGCAAGCGGCAGGTTGTCGGCCGAAAACAGTTTATGAAAAACCTTCAACGGATTGTTGAAACCCGCCACCGGTTTGCCGCGCTGATCCCACGCCAAGGATAACCCCGGCCCATGTCCGGAGGCACTGCCATCACTGCTATCCAACTGCATGGAGGCAAAGCGGGTATCCTTCCCCAGTTGCTGGGCGGCCACCTGATCAGCGGAAATGCTATTGGCCATGTTTTGGCCGGGAACGGAATAGCGATTGGCGCCGGTCAGCCAAAAGGTACTGCCCCAGTGTGCTTCATTGCTATACTGATTGGAGCAGCCCTGCACTACCGTGAAATCCTTCTTATGCCGAGTCAAAGGGGAAAGCCCTTCAGACAGTTTGTAGTCCGCCCCGGTGTCATTCAGGTCGGGAAACCAAGTCTCCTTCGTTATCCCAAAGCCTATACCCAAAAAGACGGCACGCTTTGGCGGCGCGGCTTTTGCCTTCTCTGCGGCGACTGCAAATGGACGGAATCCGATTGACTCTAGGGCCGGCAGCGCAATCAGTGCTCCAGTTCCACAAAGAAAATGACGACGGTTGAATTGTGTTTTCATTGTAATTCTCAAATGCAGTTGGCGTTTGGTGCTTTGGCTGTCGTCTGCTCCGACTCACTACACCCCACCAGCACCACGGCTGCGATTGTGATTAGATGGCACTTCAATTATTAATCTTTAACTACCACTCTATAAAAATGCTCTTGAAAGTAAATCCTTCTCATGTCTATAAATTTCACTTCACTTCCGGTTCCCTTAATTTCTCTAAGCTTTCTCCACTTATCCAAGTTTATTCCTGACTCAATTATGTATGTCTTTCCTTCTAAAGTATTAAAAGTAAATCCAAACGGACTCCTGATGAAACTCAATTGAGGCATAATATTAAATAATTCTTGCCAACCTTTGCCGCCTTGCTTTCGGAGCAAATCAGCTATTTCCTTTTTTTTGGCTTTTGTTTCTTCAGAGTCCCAAGGCTCTTCCTTTGCCTTATCCAACGGTGTTGTCGGTATGCGCATGTGACCAAAACTTGATATAGCATTCACATTAGCACCTTTTGATATGAGGTATTCAGCTACTTCTTTTTGACCTCCCACAGCTGCAAAATGCAAAGGCGTCTCCTGCATGCTCTTCAGATTCTTTAAATTCACATCGACACCTTTCTCCAATTTCAATCTGACATAAGCAAGATCACCATTTTTGGCAGCATCGTGAATCGGATCAGCTTTCACTGTTCCCACCAGAGACGCGACTGAGATTATGATTAGTAAATGCTTCATTAGACGTGGCGACATTAACTTTTGCCGTAAAGTGTGGCCAACCTAAATCCGAAGGCGTTTAAATGTTGGCGTGAGTAATTATTAGAAATATTGCATCTAAAAAAAAGATTATAGCAATAGCAATAAGTACTTTTGAAGATTTAGGCCATTTACCACACCTATGACAACAACCTCCCACGGTGAATTTTGCACCACATTTTTTGCATATTTGTCGAAAGGGAATCATAAGAACATAACAAAGCCAGATTAGCTGTTGCCGCAAAAGCAATCCAACTCAAAACCAAAGGCGTTCAAGTGGTGGAGGGAGTTGGTTTAGTTGCCAGCGGCTTCCAATTCTTCACCTGTCTTGCCGCCGTGTTTGCGGAGTAGGTTGGCCAGATCAGCTTCTTTTGCTTTGGTGGCAGTATCATAAAAGCGACCGA
>WTHG01000090.1 GCA_011523245.1 Verrucomicrobiales bacterium
AGAATATGTCGCAGGCCGTGTTGACGGCGTTCTCGACCGCTAGTTCTTCAGCCACGCTGCCGGTGACCATGGAGTGCGCAGTGGACAAGGCGGGGGTCTCTGAAAAATCTACGAAATTTGTGCTGCCACTGGGCGCTACGATCAATATGGATGGAACGGCTTTGTATGAGGCGGCCGCCGCGATCTTCATCGCGCAGATTTATTTCCCGATCACCGGACAGGAGCTAACGATGCAGGCACAGGTGATTATCGCCGTGACCGCCACGCTGGCGGCTATTGGCGCCGCTGGTATACCAGAAGCCGGATTGGTGACCATGTTGATTGTGCTAAACGCCGCCGGATTGCCGGTGGAAGCGATTGGCCTGATCCTGATGGTGGACTGGTTGCTGGATCGATTCCGGACGGCTGTGAACTGCTTCGGTGACTCCGTGGGGGCCGCCATCGTGGACGAGTACATGGAGGATGAATCCGTGAATTCCGAAGATCTAGAGCCCGAAGGCGTTGGCGCGTAAGGTCTTAGGCCACCAATTGCGGGATCACCTTGGCGCCTTCCACGCCGGTGAGGCGTTGATCCAGTCCGAGGAAACGGTAGGTGAGGCGCTCGTGATCAATGCCCATCTGCTGTAGAAGCGTGGCGTTCAGGTCGTTGATGTGCACGGGATCCTTCACGATGTTGTAGCTGTGATCATCGGTTTGACCGTGTTCATAACCGGCCTTGAATCCGCCGCCGGCGACCCAGGTGGTGAAGCACCGACTATGGTGATCACGCCCGTGATTGGTCTTGGTGAGCTTGCCTTGTGAGTAAATGGTGCGGCCGAATTCTCCGCCGCAAATAACCAGCGTTTCATCCAGCATACCGCGTTGCTTGAGATCTTTGATCAGGGCAGCGGCCGGTTGATCGATGTCTTTGCACTGTTTCGGAAACTTGCCCGGTAAGCCGCCATGGTGATCCCAGCCGCGGTGGAAGAGATGGATGAACGGCACTCCGCGTTCTGCCATGCGTCGGGCGAGTATGCAGTTGCGGGCGAAAGAGCCCGGGCGTTGGGCGTCCGGGCCGTACAGATCCGTCACGCTCTTGGGTTCCTTAGTGATGTCCATCAGCTCCGGCACACTGGACTGCATGCGGAAGGCCATCTCGTACTGCGAGATGCGCGTCTGGGTTTCAGGGTCACCGAATTCCTCAAACTGTTCCTGATTGATCTTGGATATTCCGTCGAGCATGCGGCGGCGCAGATCTCTGTCGATGCCCTCGGGGTTTTTGAGGTACAGCACGGGCTCTTTACCGCTGCGAAGGTTCACGCCTTGATGTTTACTGGGCAGGAAGCCGCTGCTCCACAAGCGAGAGTAAAGGGCCTGATTCGATGCTCCGGAGCCACGTGAGATCATCACAATGTATGACGGCAGATTCTTGTTCGGGCTGCCCAAACCATAACTAATCCATGAGCCGAAGCTGGGTTTGCCGAGCTGCTGCGTACCGGTGAGAATATAGGTGATAGCCGGATCATGATTGATGGCCTCGGAGTGCATCGACTTAATGATGGTGATTTCATCGGCCACGCTGCCAATGTGCGGCAAAGTTTCATTCACCCACGTGCCGTGTTGGCCCATGCGCTTGAATTCGAACATTGGCGCGACACAGGGGAATGATTTTTGACCACTGGTCATGGTGGTCAGACGTTGACCATTGCGGACGGAATCCGGTAGTTCCTCACCATGAAAATCGCGCATAGCCGGCTTGTAATCGAACATGTCGATATGGCTTGGACCGCCCGAGTTGAACAGCATGATGATGCGTTTGGCTTTGGGGGCAAAGTGAGGCACGCCGGGAAGGCCGCCGCGTGAATTTGCCTTCGGGGCGGCGATCAGATCTGGAGCCATCAGAGAGCCCAGGGCGGCGCCGCCGAGGCATTTGGCGGTGTTGAAGATGAGGTCGCGCCGCGTTTGCAGCAGGCCGTTTTGGTATACGGGATCGGGGATGGTCATGGTGGTTACAGTCGGGTGATCACTTCGTCGAGATTCAGGAGCATGCTAGCCACGATGGTCCATGCTGCATGTTCAGCGTTGTTGATGGATTCGTCACGCTTGGATTCGCCCACTGCAAGGAATTTGTCGGCGGCTTCCGTGTTTTTCTTGAAGTTCTCCAGTTCCTCATTGTAGGCGGATACCAGAATATTGAGCGCAATCGGCTTGGGGTGGCGGGCGGTTGTGAGACGATAACCGTAGGTAACGCGTTCCTGAGCGGTTTTGCCGCCTTCTCGAATAATGCGCTGGGCCAAATTGCGCGCTGCTTCAGTGAACTGCGGATCATTCAAGGTTACTAATGCCTGCAATGGCGTGTTAGTGCGTGGGCGTTCCACCATACATTTTTCACGCGTGGGCGCATCGAAGATGGTCATCGAGGGCGCGGGCACTGAGCGTTTCCAGTAGGTGTACATGCTCTTGCGGTAAAGGTTTTCGCCGGAGTCTTGCCGGAACCGGACATTGCCGCTGAGGCTAACCTCGTTCCAGAGGCCGGGAGGTTGGTATGGCTTCACGCCCGGGCCGCCGGCTTTGTCTACGAGCAATCCGCTGACCGCGAGGGCGTTGTCGCGTACGAACTCGCCTTGTAAACGAAAGCGCGGGCCACGGGCGATCAGGTTGTTTTCCGGGTCTTGGCTGTGGAGCTCATGATTCAGCTTTGAGGATTGCCGGTAGGTAGCACTCATGACGATTTGTTTGAAGGTGCGCTTGATGTTCCAGTCGTTCTTCACAAAATCCGTAGCCAACCAATCGAGTAGGGCAGGGTGCGTGGGCCAGGCGCCTTGTGTGCCGAAATCGGAAACAGATTTTACAATGCCTTGGCCGAAAAGGAGAGACCAGTAACGGTTTACGGCCACGCGTGCGGTGAGTGGGTGATCGGGCCGTGTGAGCCACTGAGCCAAGCCAAGCCGGTTGGCCGGGGCGCCGTCGGGCATGGGCGGTAGGAAGGCGGGTACACCAGGCTTGATCTCTTCTTCTTTGAGAGGGTGCTCATAATGTCCGCGATCGAGTACGTAGGTTTTCCGCATATCACCGCGGTCGCCCATGATCATAGTGTTGACCTTGCTCTTGTTGGCGGCGGCGATTTCCGCCTCAGCGGCTCGTTTTTCGGCTACTAATTTTTGGTGTGTTTGATCGATGTTGTTGAGATAATGATTGAGC
>WTHG01000010.1 GCA_011523245.1 Verrucomicrobiales bacterium
GTTCCAGTGCCTTAGTTGCTGGGAGCTTCTAGCCATGCCAGCAAATTCAATACTTCTTCTTTCGTAAAGAGATTCAGCAAGCCTTGAGGCATGAGCGATGTGCGTGCATTACTTTGAGAGAGGATTTCGGATTTCGGAATTTTCGTGAGCTTGTCCGGATGCAGTGGATTCTCGGCCAGTTGCAGAGTGGGCTCACGGTAATCTAGGTTGGGCACGACTTGGCCGGCTAGAGTGCGGTTATTTGTAAGTTTGAGAATGGTGGTTTGGAAATTTTCCGCGATGGTTTGGGATGGGGCGAGGATTTCGGTGAGTAAGGTTGTGCGGTCAAAGCGTCGGGCAACATGAGTCAAATCCGGGCCAATGGGATAGCCTTCGCTGCCTTTACGATGGCAGCGGCTACACATGGCGTTGTGAAACACTTTTTGGCCGTTAGCAAGATCGAGTTTGGTGAGATCAGCTTCCAATGAATCGGTGAAATCATTTGGTTTCCAGGCACGCACGAACTGGCGTCCACTGAGATCCGGCAATGGAGGGAGTTTGGGCTTGCGTTCCAGCTCTGGGGCGAGGGCTTTGGATTCTTTTTCGGTAAGTGAGGCGGTGGCCTCCTTGCGAATCCGGGCGAGTGCCTGCGGGAGTCCGCGGCCGCCGAGGAACGCGTCGTATTCATTCAGGATGCGGAAGTAAAGTTTGCGATCGGCAATGGTCCAGCCAGTCTTGGCGTGGCGCAGATGGTGTAGGTAATGAATTCGTTCGCGCTGACTTGTGCTGGCTTCGAGGGCACGCATGGTTTGGGAAACCGCTTTGTCCGGGGCGAGTTGAATCAACAAGGGGGCCAGTGCTTGATTGAGTTCGGCGGAGGCATTGGGGAAAAACGGGGCGAGATTAGTCAGTACTTTTTGTGAGTGTTCGGCGGGCCAATTGTGGCGTTCGAGGGCGCGGCGAATGAAATCAATGTAGGCGAGTTGCTGGGAGGGCAATAGGTCCGGCCAATTTTCATTGAGTGGTAAATGTCCGGGGTTGTTGGCCAGATTGGCTTCGGCGGTGAGTTGTTCCAGATCGTAAGTAACACTTTTGAATTGCGCCTTCGGATTGTGTTCCAGCGCGATGCGCCAAGCTTGTCGAATGCGCGGTTCCGGCGTGTTTGGGGTGGCCACAAATTTTCCCTGAGTGGCGTGAAACCGTTCGGCTTGCCGACGCTGGATACGATAGGCGTGGGCGAGTTGATTGCGGTTGTGTTCCGCTTGGGTGAGTCCGCGGGGTTGCGTTCGGGGGCCGTGATAGCGAACCCGGTAGAGGGCGCTTTGGGTTTTGCGGCCGCCGGTGACAAAATAGAGGGCGCCGTCCGGACCGAAGTCCAGATCCGTGAGGTTGAGCGGTTGCCCGCGTAGGAAGACTTCGGCACTACCCATGTAGGTGCTGCCACGTGGTCGCAGATGGACGGCCAGAATACGGCCGTAGGTCCAGTCGAGAACGAATAATGCCTTTTGGTAATCGACCGGGAATTGACTGCGAGTGCCAAACTTCAAACCGGTTGGGGAACCCTTGCCGATGGCAAGTGTGGCCTGGGTATTATCCGGATGATCTGGATAATAAGGAGGCCAACTGCCGGTTACGGCACGCCAGCCGAAATCCGCTCCGCTAGTGAGATGTTTCACCTTGGTGGGGCGATACCACGGCGTGCCCATGTCGAACTCGGCGTCGGCATCGTAGGTAAAGGCCTCGCCGTCGGAATTAAATGCGATTCCGTATGGATTACGCAGGCCGGCACAGAAGATTTCTTTTTCACTACCGTCCGGATTCATCCGGAGCACATGGCCTTCGTTGTTTCGAAACGGTTGGAATTTTCGCCGCCGGGGAGAGGTGAGATCGCGGGCTTCGGTAGGGAGTTGTATGGAGTCGCCGTGAATTGCGTAGATTTTTCCATTCGGCCCCAAGGTTAGCGCATTGCGGCCATGGCCGAAGCCGCCCTCGGAGCTGTGGAGGCGTTTTTCTTCATCAAACCTGCCATCGCCGTTGGTATCACGCAGGCGAAAGATGCCTTTGGATTGGTTGGCATGAACAAACAAACTATCATGCGCATAGAGAAGCCCACGGCATTCTTTGAGTGTTTGGTTGATCAATTCGGTTCGTGTGATGGACTTGTGCCCTTTGGCGAATGTGTAGCGAATGAGTCCCTTATCTTCGCGGCCAATGGTGAGGCGACCTTGAGGGTCAAACGCCAGACTGACCCAAGAACCATCGTCAGGCCCTGCAGAGATTAATCGCTCGGCTTTAAAGCCGGGTAGCAATTGAAAGGTACTTGGGTCGGTTCCTTCTGTGGCGTCACTGGCGCGTTTCCATTGGGTGTAATCGTCGGCTTCACTGATCTGAAGCGGCGGTAGGGTCCACCATTTCTCCACAGAAAGACTGCCGAGATTGGCCATGCCGTGCCAGCCGGCGGCAGTGACAAAGCGGGCCTGTTGGCCGTTCGGGCCGTGGACTTTGAGGTCCAGCGCCACGGCGGGATTTTTGAAGATTTTGAGCGGGCGCAGCTCGATTTCGTTGCGGCCGGGTTTGAGGTAAGCTTTGGCGTCGGCCTCGATCACGGGCCCGAACATTTCAGCGATAGCGACGCGTTGGTTGTTGATGTGTAACTCGACGTGGGCGGCATCGGCGATGAATCGCAGTGGGGCGGATTGGATTTCGACGCTGTTCGCTAGATTGAAGGCTCGCCGGATGGGTTGGGTGTTCTCGGCATCATCGTGCCAAATCCAATAGGGCAGGGCATGAAGGCTCAGGGTGCAGGAGAAAATGCAGGCCAACAGGGCGCGGAATTTCATGGCCCCAGTGTGGCGGGCATGAGGCAAAAGGCAAGATTCGGCGTTACCGTTTTTGCATCAGAAACGCCAGGAGATCTCGTAACTCCGGAAAGGTCAGGGTGTGAGCCAGACCGGGCGGCATCATAGAGGTGTGAAGTTCCTGCTTGGAAGTAATCGTCAGTTTATTAATGCGGAATTCTTTTCCGTCGATTCCAAGGTACGCCTCGGAGTTGCCGCCCCGGCGCATCGCAATTCCGGTATGGGTCTTGCCGTCTTGGGTTCGGATCACCCAAGGGCGCATGTAGGGAGAGACTTCTTTGTTGGGTTGGAGGATGGATTCGAGTAGACGCTTGCGTGTGATTCCGTGGCCAATAC
>WTHG01000050.1 GCA_011523245.1 Verrucomicrobiales bacterium
GGGAAAGTTCGCGCACATGGTTGCGTAATTCCTCTAATTCACGGTCACCGTGCTGTTCGCGTTTCTCCCGGTGGTGTTCCCTGCGTTCTTCGTCATGGCGTTGGTGTAAATGGGCGGCTAATTCCTCGGCAAACTCTTCCAGACCGGCGGCCTTGAGGTGTTCGATAGCCTGATGAATGTGGCGGGCGCGCTCCTCATGGGTGGGGTGTTCGCGGTGAAGTTCGCGATGGCGGCGGATGGCGGCCAATTCTTCCTGTACATCACGGCGGAGTTGTTCGGCCTCTCTCTTTTTGCCCTGTTCGAGTAGTTCGTGGATTTTGCGTTCGGCGTCTTCAACGAATTTCTTGATCTCGGCTTCGCGGTTATGGGCGTGGCGATCGTTGTTCTTCCGGTGTTTGGCGATGACTTCCTCGACGTGGCGCATGAGCTTGTGGGCTTCTTCTTTGCGTCCGGCCTCGAGGAGTTCGTGGGCTTTGTGCTGTTGCTGGCGGGCCCAGCGCTCGAGTTCGTTTCCTGCGTGCTTGTCGCGGTCGCCATCGCGCGGTTTGTCGCGCTCGATACGGTCATTGTCGCGGCGCTCGCGTTTCTCGCCATCACGATCATCGTTGGCGGTGAGAGAGAGGCCGACGGTGGCAAGGAGCACGGCCGCCAAAAAAAGGGTCCAATTTTTCATGTTAATGTGGATTGAGGGTTAATGGTTCTTCAGGCTACAAGACGGGTGCGGGTTGTCCAGTGGTAAACAAGATATGATTAAGGGAAGGTTTAAGCGAATATTGGTGGTTCGTGGCGGTGCGGTGGGTGACTTTATTGTGACTTTGCCAGTCTGGGCGGCTTTGCGTCGAGAATATCCAGATGCCGAATTGGGGGCCTTGGTGCCGGCGGATCGCGGGGAATTGGGTTATTCGACCGGAGTGTTTGAACATTGGCGTTGCTTGGATGATTTGGAGTGGGCGTCGTTCTTTACCGAAGGAGGTGATTTAAGTGAGGAGACGGCTGATTGGCTGAGCGGGTTTGATGCGATTGTTTCCTATCTTCATGATTCATCGGGGATTTGGGAGACCAATGTGAAACGAGTTTGGCGCGGGGAATGGCTCGTAGGGCCGGGGCTTCCGCCAGACAATGATAATCGGAGTGTTTCTAAAATATTGCTGGAGCCATTGACAGCTTGGGGGATTGAGGGGGCGAATTCCGTGCCGTGGTTGGTCCTGCCGGATCAGGCAGATTCATTGTACGCATTGGGGGTACACCCAGGGAGTGGCAGCCCGGCCAAAAATTGGCCCGAACCGTGTTGGGAGCAATTTTTACAACATTTTCTGGCAATGAAGTGTGGGGAGTTATTAATGATTGGCGGGGAGGCCGAGCAGGATCGGCTCAGGTGGATTGAATCCATGGTCAAGGGTTGGGGCGAAATTCATTTTGGAAAATCACTATTAGAGACCGCTTGCGTTTTGCGCCAATGCCGAATGTTTGTGGGGCACGATTCCGGGATCACCCATTTGGCGGCCGCGTTGGGGGTGCCTTGTGTGGTGCTGTGGGGGGAAACGAATCGAAATATTTGGCAGCCGCCACAAAATCATGTGACGGTTTTAAGGGGAGGCAAGGGGTTAAAAGAGATTTCAGTTGATGCTGTGTCGGCGGCCGTAAGTGCTGGGGGCGCCCGTTGACTTTTACGAAATATGTGGCAGATTGTAGTGGGCATGATACAGATGGATTGAGATCGCTTCAGTTTAACTGCCCGCCCGAACTGTCTCAGCTCATGGAGGTAACTGTGCAGGTGTATATATCCAAAAACGATCAGCAATGGGGGCCATTCGATTTGGATCAGCTGGAGCGGTTGAAAGCGGAGGGCGCCTTGAAGGCATCCGACTGGGCTTGGGAACAGGGAGAATCCGCTTGGGTCCCGTTGGGGGAGATCTTGGAACGGCACGGTAAACGATTGCCGGTTTGGCGTCCGGCGGTGGCGCAGCGGCGCACATGGAATTTTTATGCGCCATTGGCCGTAGGGGTTGTGTGCGTATTGTTGCTAATTACTTTGGGCTGGCCGACGGTGGTGGATGCCGATCGGTTGGAATATCGAGACGGAGTGGCGTACGAGCTGAATTCTGATAAACCTTTCGAGGGCAAGGCGGTGCATCGTTATCCCGATGGTAAGGCGCAGGTGGAGAGTCATTATAAGGCAGGCCAGCAACATGGCTGGGTGAGGGGGGTTTATCCCGACGGTGAGTTACAAAGCGAAGGTCGCAAGGAAAAGGGGCGATTTCATGGGAAAGTTCTCTATTATCATCAAAACGGTGAGATAAAGCGGCAAATGAATTTCGTTCACGGAAATCTGGTAGAACAGGACGAAATATCTGCAAAATACGGAAATACTCCATAAGCTCCGAATCCTGATTTTTTCTGAAAAATCACTTGCACCTCAAGGTGCTTCCTCCTATCCTTCGCGCCCTTTTCGGAAGAAAACGAAGGATTTTTCATGCCTACAAAGAAAGTTGTCAATAAGACGCGCAAGGCAGTTTCGAAGCGGTTCAAGGTGACCGCTTCGGGCAAGGTGAAGCGCAACCGTCAGGGCAAGCGCCACTTGCTGAGCAGCAAGAGCCCCAAGCGCCGCCGCCGTCTGGGCAGTGCCGCGTATGTCGAGAAGGACGATATGCGACGAATCACCGAGAGTCTTCCCTTCAGCCACTAAGGATATACCATGCGATCGACGAACGGACCCGCCTCACGTAAACGCCGCAAGCGTTGGTTGAAAGCCGCCAAGGGCTTTTGGCTGCGCCGCAGTAAACTTTATCGCTACGCCAAGGACGCGCTGGATCACGGCCGGCAATATGCCTACCGCGACCGCCGTAACAAGAAGCGTGAATTCCGCGCCTTGTGGAATGTGCGGATCAACGCCGCCTGCCGCGCGAATGAAATCACCTACAGCCGATTTATCGAGGGCCTCAAGGCGGCCGAGGTCGAGGTCAACCGCAAGGTGCTCGCTGACATCGCCGCTCAAGACGAAGCCGCTTTTACCGAGTTGGTAAAGGTTGCCCAAGGCGGCTTGGAGGCGAAGGCGAAATAAAACGCTGAACCTTTTCCGAGACGGGCGGCCACACGGTCGCCCGTTTTTTGTTTGTGGGCCGAACCTGAATCACTACATTCCCTGAACACTATGTCGTTGCTCGACGAAATTGATCCCTTAAAGGCTGAGGCGCTTGCTGAACTGAACGCCGCCACAGATCAGGCTACGTTAGATCGTGCCAAAGGCACCTGGCTCGGTCCGCAAGGCCGGTTCACCGGCCTGATGAAACAGATGGGCTCGCTCACTAAGGAAGAGCGTCCTCTGGCAGGCAAAGCCATTAACGCAGCTAAGAGCGAACTCGAGACCGCCCTACAGGCCGCGCGGGATCGCATTGAGCTGGCCTCGGCCGCGCCCGCGGCACCGACCGATTTCACGGCTCCGGGCCGCCGCCGCCGTTTGGGGAAATTGCATCCGCTCACGCAGGTGACTGAGGATATCGTCAAGAGCTTCCGGAAGCTCGGCTTTGTGGTGGCTGATGGACCGGAGATTGAGGATGAGTATCACTGCTTTGATGCCCTGAACACACCGGCCGATCACCCCGCGCGCGATGCGCAGGATACATTTTATGTGGAAACGGAAGGCCGGCCACTGTTGCGGACGCATACCTCCAGCGTGCAAATTCGAGTGTTGAAAGAGCAGAAGCCGCCCGTGCGGATCATCGTTCCGGGCCGCGTTTATCGGCGAGATACGGCTGACGCCACTCACAACCCCACCTTTCATCAGGTGGAAGGACTGTACGTGGACAAGGGCGTGACGGTGAGCGATCTCAAGGGGACGGTTGAATTTGTCTTCCGCGAATTGATGGGACCGAAGACGCAGATTCGTTTTCGGCCGCATTACTTTAGCTACACAGAGCCGAGCTTCGAAATTGATTTTGCCAATGCGCTGACCCGCAAGATGGGCAAGGATTGGCTGGAGATTGCCGGTTGCGGCATGGTGCATCCGGCGGTCCTGGAGGAGGTCGGGCTTGATCCCGAGGAATGGAGCGGTTGGGCGTTTGGCTTTGGCATCGAACGCATCGCCATGTTGCGCTATGGCATCAACGACATCCGGCTCTTTTACGAAAATGACACGCGCTTCCTGCGCCAATTTTAACGCCCCATGAAAGTTACTTACAATTGGCTCAAAGAATATGTCGACTTCGACTGGTCGGTTGAGGAACTGGCCGAGCGCATCACCATGCTGGGCGTGGAGGTGGAAGGCATTGAGGAAACCGGTGGTGCCTTCGAGGGCATCGTGGTTGGGCAGGTCGTCGCACGTAATCAACATCCCAACGCTGACAAGCTGAGCCTCTGCAAGGTGAGCGATGGCTCGCAGGAATTACAGATTGTCTGCGGTGCCAACAATTTTCAGGCAGGCGACAAAGTAGCATTGGCGACTTTGGGTACGGCGATGCCGGTAGAGGAGGGCGAAAAGCCGTTCGTCATCAAGGAAGGCAAAATTCGAGGGGAACTGTCTCAAGGCATGATGTGCTCCGGACGGGAACTGAAGCTCAGCGACGATCACGAAGGAATTTTGATTCTGCCTGAAGACGCCCAATTGGGGCAGGCCTTCGGAGAACATCTTGGGTCTGCGGAGAAGGACACGGTGTATGATTTGGAAGTGACGCCTAATCGGCCGGACCTCAACGGTGTCCTTGGGCTGGCCCGTGAGATTGCCGCCTTGACGGGCAATCAACTTAAGCTCCCTGACACCGACTTAACCGAAGCTGACGCATCGGTTGAGGGCGTCGTGGCTGTACAACTCGATGATGCGGACCTTTGTCCGCGCTATAATGCCCGCGCTATTCGGGGCGTGAAGGTTGGTCCCAGTCCGGCTTGGTTGAGTAGCCGTCTTGAGCAGGTAGGCATTCGCCCGATCAACAATGTCGTGGATGTGACGAATTTCGTGATGATGGAATCCGGTCAACCATTGCACGCCTTTGACCTAAATCTTTTGGCACAAGTCGATGACCGCCACACAGTGGTGGTGCGTCGTGCGGTTGCTGGTGAGAAATTCACTACCCTGGACGAGGCCGAACATGAATTGGGTTCGGACAATCTGCTGATCGCTGATCCGGAGAAAGGTATTGCGTTGGCCGGTGTGATGGGTGGCCTGAATACGGAGATCAACGATGCCACACAGGATGTGTTGTTGGAGACGGCGTATTTTAACCCGCAAAACATTCGCGCGACTTCAAAGCATCTCGGGTTGCACACTGATGCTAGCTATCGCTTCGAGCGTGGGGCGGATGTGGGCTGTACGGATTGGGTGAGCCGCCGAGCCGCGAAGCTGATTGTCGACGTTGCTGGTGGCGAATTGTTGGCTGGGGCGGTGGATGCCTTTCCGCAGACGCCAGAAGCAAAGGAAATTACCTTGCGTCACGCGCGAACCGATGCGCTTTTGGGTATCACCATCGAGCCGGCCACGGCAGTGGCATACCTCAAGGGTTTGGAACTGGAATTGATTTCTGAGGATGACGACTCGGCGACTTTTCGTATCCCAACTTGGCGGGTTGATCTCAAGCAGGAGGTGGATTTGATTGAGGAAGTTTGCCGGGGCCACGGGGTGGATGCTATTCCCTCAGCGCCGCCTCGCGGGTGTCTTGGGCAAAATAAATTTGATGCCCAGCACGATGCGCTAGCCGAAGCTCGGGACATTTTGACGGGGCTCGGTTTGGATGAGGCTCAAGGGCAAACCTTGATCAGTGATGAGGCAGCTCAAATGGCGGCTGAGGCTTGGGTGGGCTTGGAGTATCCTCTGTCTAGTGATATGAACGTGCTGCGGCCGAGTCTGTTGCCGGGGCTGTTGGATTCGCTCCGTAATAATCTTACGCGCCAAACCGTGGATGTGGCGTTGTTCGAGGTGGGACGCACCTTTGCTCCGGGGCCGAATGAAAGCCGCAAGGTGGCCGTGTTGTTGACCGGTCGACGCCAAAGCGCCTTTTGGCAGGATGAGATCGCGAAACTGGACATCAGTGATTTGAAAGGGGTGGTGGAGGAGCTGCTGGAATCACTGGGTGTGTTTGGTGTGCAGTTTGTCCGAAGGGAAAACCCCACTATACTGTTTCTGGAATCGGCTGAGCTCAAGATGGGTAAACAGGTGATTGGTCAGCTTGGCCAGTTGCAGCCGGCTATGGGTAAGCGCTATGAAGCGCGGGAAGCTGTGTATTTGGCGGAGCTGGATCTGGACATGTTATTGCAGCGCCGGACTACCAACAAATCCTTCAAAGCACTTCCGCAATTTCCGGCCAGCGAACGCGATGTGGCGATGCTAGTGCCCGAAACGGTGACGCACGCGGATGTGTTGGCGGTGGTGAAAAAGACGAAGCCCGCGAATCTAGTGAGCACGGAATTGTTTGATGTGTTTCGCGGGAAAAACGTGCCTGAAGGGCAGAAGAGCCTTGCGTACTCCTTCACCTATCGGAATGCTGAGAAGACGCTGAAAGACAAGGAAGTGAATGCTGCACATGACCAATTGGTGATGGCGTTGACCGAGAAACTTTCGGCGACCATCCGGGATACATAATCTAAACTCATGGATCTGAGTGCGATAAAACCTTTGCAGTATCGGCTCGAGGAGCATCCGGTTTACGCCAAAGTGCGGGATCTTCAAGGCCTTCGCGCGTTTATGCAACATCACGTGTTTTCGGTATGGGATTTCATGAGCCTGCTTAAGGCACTGCAACGCGAGCTGGCACCGGCTGATACACCGTGGTTGCCGAGACGCTTTGCCAGTGCACAAAGGTTCATTAACGAAATCGTGGTGGAAGAGGAATCGGACGAAGCACCGGCCTCGTCGGGCAAGGTGCGGTATTTGAGCCATTTCGAGATGTACGTTGAGTCCATGGAGGAAGTTGCGGCTGACACGGTGGGCATTAGTCGCTTTCTCGATCGCGTGAGAGTCGATGGCGTTCACGCAGCCCTCGAAACTGACATTGCGCCAGCGGCCGCCTGTGACTTTATGCGCGCGACGTTTGAGACAGTGCGGAAAGGGAAGCTACATGAAGTCGCCGCTGCCTTTGCGTTGGGTCGCGAGCATGTGGTTCCCCGTATGTTTCGGTCTTTGTTGGCCGGGATGAATATTGACTCTGAACAGGCGCCGACTTTCCATTACTACCTCAGCCGTCATGTGGATTTGGATGAACTGGAGCACGGCCCGATGGCGATGCGTATGCTTGATGTCCTCTGTGAGGGTGATTCCACTCGCGAAATAGAAGCCTTAAGCGCCGCGCAAGAAGCGCTTGAGGCGCGCTTGAAATTCTGGGATACGGTCGAGAAGGCGCTATAAACTGGGTGTCTCTTTGTAATCGATTTCCCTTTCGCACAGCCCATTTCTGAGGTAAATTAGAGTTATGGATAACTGGGAAATAGCTTTAAGTGTCATGGTGGGTGTGGGTTTGAGCGCTGCCTGCGGCTTCCGTGTTTTTATCCCCCCCTTGGTGCTGTGCATCGCTGGTAAGGCCGGTCACGTGACCTTCGGGCAGGAATTTGCGTGGATGGATTCCAATGTCGCCCTGGTGGCCTTTGGCTTGGCGGCGCTTCTTGAAGTAGGAGCCTATTACATTCCGTGGCTGGATAACGCGCTGGATACCGTGGCCGCACCCGCGGCGGTGGTGGCCGGTACGCTAACCTCAGCATCTGTATTTGGCCAGGACATGAGTCCGTGGTTGAAATGGTCGTTGGCGGCTATCGCTGGCGGCGGTGCGGCAGGAGCGGTGCAGTTAACCACCACAGTGACCCGTGGAGCCTCCTCTGCCATGACCGGTGGGTCGGCCAATTGGCTGGTATCCACTGGCGAAGGGATCGGGGCCGTCATCACTGCCATTCTGGCGATCGTCGTGCCCGTGTTGGTGTTTATCGGCATACTTATGCTGTGCGGGTACATCATCTACCGTAATCCGCTCAAACTCTATCGCGAGTGGCGTCAGCGCAATTGCCTCAATGAGCCAGTGTCTGAGCCGCCCGTAATGGCGGCCTAAGCGGGGAAGCAGGGGTTGACCCTGCTTCGCCTTTCTTTAGCATAACGCCATGCAGACCATTGTCGTTCGATGTGTGGCGGTTTTTATTTTTCTAACCGTTGCTTCATTTGCTGAAAACTGGCCCGGTTGGCGTGGGCCTCTGGGAACAGGCAAGGCGGAAGGTAAGGACTACCCCACCTCATGGGGGCGCGACAAAAATGTTCGCTGGCGCATTGACCTCCCGGAACGGGGGAATTCTTCTCCGGTTGTTTGGGGTGACATGGTATTCATCACTCAGGCCATTGAGGCGAAGGGGGAGCGCCAACTGCTTTGTTTTCAACGCGAAAACGGCCGCCTGCTCTGGCGGAAAACGGTGAAGTTTGACTCGAAAGAACCGACGCACCGAACGAATCCATACTGCTCCGCTTCGCCGGTTACCGACGGGAAACACGTCATCGTGTCACATGCTTCGGCTGGAGTGTTTTGTTACGATCTGGATGGCAAGGAGTTGTGGCGGCGTGACTTGGGCAAGCAGGAGCATATCTGGGGTAACGCCGCTTCGCCCGTAATTTATCAGAACCTATGTTATCTGAACTTCGGTCCCGGCAAGCGAACCTTCCTAATCGCGCTCAATCTCAAGGATGGCAAAACCGTCTGGGTACACGATGAAGCCGGCGGCGATTCAGGCATTGCTGAGAATGGCCAGCGCGGCAAATGGGTGGGGTCTTGGACGACGCCGATTCTGATAGACGGTAAACAGGGTGATGAATTACTGATGTCCTATCCGAATCGCGTGGTGGCGTTTGATCCTTTGAAAGGTAAAGAGATTTGGAGTTGCCGCGGGCTTAATCCGCTTGTGTACACCTCGCCGATTTATGAAAACGGCATCATCGTGGCCATGGGCGGATATCGCGGTTCAGCCATGGGGGTACGCGCCGGTGGACAGGGAGATGTGACGGCTACACACCAATTGTGGACACGACCCCGGGAAAAACAGCGGATCGGCTCCGGTGTCTTAGTGGGTGGGCATGTTTACATTTTGAATGAGGACGGAGTCGCCCAGTGCATTGAGGCACGTCGGGGTAAAGTAGTCTGGGAAGAACGATTGCGCGGTGAAGGAGGCAACGGCAAATCTTGGTCTTCCATGGTGGTGGCGAATGACAAATTGTACGCCATCAATCAATCGGGCGATGCCTTTGTTCTGCGGTCCGCGCCAAAATTTGAACTCTTGGCCACGAACGCACTGGGTGAAATGACCCAGTCGTCCATGGCCTTTGCTGGTGGTGATATTTTTGTGCGCACTTATAAAAGTCTGTGGTGTATTGGTGATAAATAATGAAACGATTCGGATTAATCTTCGGGATTCATTGGGCATTCTCGCTTTGTGCGGCGGTATTTAATACGCCCGGCGACAAGATGTTTGCGCGGTATTTTCAGTCAGAAACGGACCGTCTGGCGACTGGCAGTCTGGCCGACGTGAAGACACTTGAGGATTGGACTGCCCGTAAAGACCGTTATCGGCGGGAAATGCATGAGATGCTGGGCCTGGATCCGGCGCCGAAACGTACCCCCTTAATGGCCACGATCACCGGCAAGGTAGAGCACGATGATTTCGAGGTGTGGAAATTGCATTATCAATCCATTCCTCGCCTGTATGTGACGGCGAATTTGTATGTGCCCAAGGACCTCAAGAAACCCGCGCCGGCCATCCTCTATGTATGCGGTCATGGTCGGGTGAAAATGGACGGAGTGAGCTATGGCAACAAGGTGCATTATCAACATCACGGAATCTGGTTCGCCCGGCATGGTTATGTCTGCCTGACCATTGATACCCTTCAACTCGGCGAGATCGAGGGCATTCATCACGGCACCTACAATCATGGTATGTGGTGGTGGAATTCGCGCGGCTATTCGTCCGCTTCAGTGGAGGCATGGAATTGCATACGGGCGTTGGATTACTTAGAGACACTGGATTTTGTGGACAAAAACCGATTTGGGGTTACCGGCCGCAGTGGCGGTGGCGCGTACAGCTGGTGGATCAGTGTGTTGGATGAACGCATCAAGGTATCCGCGCCGGTGGCAGGTATTACTAATCTTAAAAATCATGTCTACGCCGGTTATCCGAACAGCGGTCGGTTGGCGCATGGTGTAGTGGAAGGGCACTGCGATTGCATGTTCCACGTGAACACTTACCGTTGGGATTTCGATCAAGTGGCCGCTTTGGTCGCCCCTCGACCGTTAATGATTTTAAATACGGATGATGATCGCATCTTTCCGCTCGATGGCGTGACCGATGTATTTAGTGGCGCCCGGCGAATTTATGATTTGTACGGTGAGCGCGATAAGCTCGGTCTAGCCATCGTGCCTGGAGGTCACAGCGATACTCAGCCACTGCGTGTTCCGGCGTTCAATTGGTTTAACCGTCACCTCAAAGCCGAGAATGGGCCCATCACTGTGGCCGCAGAAAAGCTCTTCGAACCGGAGCAATTGCAGGTGTTTAAGGAACTGCCGGAGGACGCCATTAACGCTTCCATACAGGAGACCTTCACGCAACTGGCCAACGGAAAATCTAAGCCTTTAGGGAAAACTGTGGATCTCCTCCGCGAAAAAACTTTTCGAGGATGGCCCGCAGAAGAGGAGGCGCTCAATGCTAAGCGCGTCTTTCGTACGGAATATGAGGGGGTGGTTTTCGAGGCATTTGATTTCGACAGTCAAGAACACATACGCCTGCGCGCTTACATTGCCTATCGGAAAGGCCTCGAAAAACCGAGCCGCGTGGATTTGGAGGTTTTAAACGAAGAATACTGGCATAAATATCTCCGATTGGGTCGACCGGCGTTCGCGAATGTTTGGTCGGATGAATTGGAGCTCGCTGGAATTAAGGCAGATGCCCTCGTCACCGAAAAGCTACGATTGGCTATCACCAAACGTATGGCGGGCGTTCGCAAGGGCGATGTGGTGTTCGTGGCCTTTATGCCGCGTGGTCTTGGGTTGAGCGCGTTGACTCAGGATAAACAGCACATTACGCAGACACGCCGGCGCTTCATGCTGCTTGGGCAAACCCTAGCCGGAATGCAGGTATGGGATGTGCGCCGGTGCGTTCGTCTGGTGAGGGAGTTGGGTTATGAATGTCCGTTAACGTTGTGGGGATACGACTCGACTTCGAGCCAGGTGGCTTTGGCGGCCTTGTACGAGCAAATTGCTACAGTCCACGTAAAGGGATATCCGAAGAATGATAAGGTGCTGCCGGATTACCTGAACATTTCCCGGATTGCTACGCCCGCGCAGATTCTTGAGCTTACGCGACAGCGGAGTCGGGTGAATGTGCTCGACCAGAAAAAGAAGCGTTGATCACTTCACCGGTGCCCGTAGTCCCAGGCCGGGGAATATATTTTCCAGCAGTTTGCCCTCGCTCACCACGGGCGTGCCTTGCACCAGTACATAGCGAAAGCCGGTGGAGAATTGCCCTGCCTTGGCGAAGGTCGAGCGGTCTCGGACGGTTTTTGGGTCGAACACAATTAGGTCCGCGTGCGCGCCCACTTGGAGCCGCCCTTTGAGTTTCATGATAGGCGCACGTGCCTCAAGACGTTGGGCGGGCCAGAGTGAACATTTACGCAGAGCCTGCATCAGGGTGAGGTCTTTGTTTTCCCGGACGTATTTGCCGAGGATTCGTGCGAAAGTACCGGCATTGCGGGGGTGCCCGCGCAGTCCGTCGCTTGCCACAATGGTTTTCGGGTGGGCAATGACTTCGCGGATGAGGGTTTCCGGGTTGGTGTGGGCGATGATCATGCCGCCTGTTTTGCGCAGTGCAGCGAAGGTGTCCGGGGTGAGCCGTTTGCCGGTGCGTGGATCCTGCAAGTCGTTATAGGTAATCTTGGCGCGCTCTTCCCAGCCGGGATCGAATATCGCTGAACGAATATCGGTCATGCCCGCCGTGTACGGATAGATTTCGGCGCTGACGTCCAGACCGTGTTGTTGTGCGCCAGTAACCATCTCTAGGAGGACGGGAGTGGTGCGGTTCCCTGTGCTTTGGATATGAACAATGTGCGAGGGCGCCCCGGTAATGGCCGTGGCACTGATCACCTCTTGCACGGCGGCATAAAGATTATTTGGCACATCCAATCCCTTGAAGCGCATGTGCACGTGGCAGGAAGCGCGGTAGCGGGCTGCTAGTTTATAAATTTCC
>WTHG01000075.1 GCA_011523245.1 Verrucomicrobiales bacterium
GCCATTCCCCCTGCACGAACCGGTCAAGGTGCTGGCTGAATTCCGTCGCGACATGCAACTGGTACTCACGGTTGATGATCGCGAAGCCGCTCTAGTGAAGGCCCCCGGCATGTTGCCCGACCGACCGCCGGAAGGATTGAGCGTTGGCTTCGATCAACGCCCCTCATTGGTAGGCGAATACCGCAATGATCATTATTTCCAGGGAGAACTTCGCAATCTCCAACTCCGCGTCATGGGCATGGGCCTGGTGTATCGCGGCAAACTGAACGTGGTACAAGATGGCGACTACACCTTCAATATCAGCGCCGACGCCGCCACGGAACTGAAGGTCAATGCCCGCCCAGTCACCAGCGGCAAGGCTGTCCATCTTCCAGCTGGCTCGCATTCGTTCCAGATGACCTATGCGCAACTATCCACTCCCGCGCAATCGGACACCCGGGAGAACCTCACCGTGGATTGGTCCGGACCGGGATTGAATCGCCAACTCCTCACCACCCAGCCCGACCCACAGGCCCCATCCTGGCAACCGGCCGATACTGCCATCCCGTCCGCCGGCATTCTGACTCTGGACGGATCGTTTCTCGCCCAAACCGTCAATCATGTGGACCGCACCCACATCCAGTTTGGCGACACCAAGCTCAAGCGCCAAACCGTTTGCATCTTGTTCCTACGCTCACTGTCCATTTTTGAAACACGCGAACTCATCGATAAACCCGTCGGCGTCCTGCGCATCGACGGGACCTTCACCGAAGGCAAGCTGCTCCGGGTCGATCAGGAAACCGTGACCATCAGCAACATTCTGTTCGGCCTCAAGACCCTGAAACGCGGCACCGACGCCGTAGCGGTTGTGGTCAATCCCGCGACAACCATTGATCCGAAGGTGTCTATCCTGCTGCACGACGGCTCCATCCTCTTTGCCCCCCAATACTCCGTGAAAAACGGGCAACTCCACCTGCCGGAACATCCGCTGCAAAACGCGCCTATACCCCTCCAGTCCATTGCCGAGATCGTCCACGGGCACACCCCAAACCATGTGGAACGCGCCGAAGCCCGCTGGAAAAAACATTCCAAAATGGGGCAACAATTCCTTGGAGACCGCACGCGTAAGGCCATGGATATCATCAAAAAATTTCGTGAAGCGCAGTTCCGGTTGGCCGCCGCTGACAAGCAGTTTATCAAGGCCAAGCGCGCCCTGCCCGCCGCCGAAAAAGCCGAATTAGCCGCCAAAGCAAAACGCGACGACGCCCAGTCGTCGCTCACAGCCCCCACTGCCTTGGTTAAGACCCACACCGATGCGTACAACCAAACCATACAAGTCCTGGCCAATGCCGAAAACAAGGCTGCCGCCGACTGCACCCAGACCGGCCGATCCTATAATATTTGGTGGCGGTCCGTGCAAACCAAGCGCCGTCCAGCCCTTCAGGCGCTTGCCCAAGCCCAGTTGGCATGGCTGCAAGCCAAACCGGATCAACGCCCGGCTCTGGAAGAAAAACGGGCCCAAGCCGCCCAAACCTTGGCCCGGATCAATGAGGAGATTAAACGGCACCGAATCCAGCTAGACACCCATCTCCAGACTGGCCTCAATTCAGATCAGGCCGTAACCGCCGCACAAGCCCGTCAAGGCGCGACTTTGCAAAAGCTCTCAGCAGCCACCCAAGCTTTGGCTAAAGTTCAGGATGCCTTCAATCTGCTGGATCGGGATTGGATGGAGAAAAAGGCCCTAGCCGATCAACTTCGAGGCGAAGTCAACCGGTCCAAACGTGATTCCGATATGGCCAAAGGCCAAATCGGAATCCTAGAACCCTCGTTGCAGTCCACATTTCGTCCTTAAACCGGACCGATTACCTATCCACATAGACAATTCACCGGTTGCATTCCCTGTAAAATCCGCTAATTTTTTTATTAAATCCCATCCATGGGAATATTGTTTGGAGGAATTATGAAACAGAAATGGACACTCATATTCGGACTGGCCCTTCTGCCTCTCTGGCTCGAAGCAGCACCCTCAGTTCCGGGCGTTAAACGCCTGAACCAGCAACGCAACGGTCAAGTGCGCATTGGTGCCAGCCTGAATCGCGTGAAAGGTCAGTTGGACAAGCTAATTGCCGAATACAACAATAACGGCTTGGAAGGAGACGATGTCAATGCTCTCAAGCGCTTTCGCGGCATGCTCAACAAGCTCACAGAAGAGGAGATCACCCAGATCATCATGCAGTTGGATAAGTCCAACCTGTTGAAAGAATCCAAAACCGACGACAGCGCTCTGGTAGCCTTTGATAGTCAGAAGGACGTCATCACCGACCTCAACACCATTTACCTCGAATGGCAGCAGCAACAAATCTTTCGTGAACTTTCCGATCGCTTCAAAAAGCTGTCCGAGATGCAACGTAAAAACATGTATCGCGCCGTGCAAACCGCCCAAGCCCACAACCAGATTATCCCCACCAATCCCTCCGAAGAATTCAAGATTGATGTCCGCATTCAGGAGCTAGACCAAACCGGTATCGCCGATGAAGCCCAAACCCTAATCAAGAAACTGGAGGAACTTGGTAAAAAAATCAGCCAATATATCGAGCCGCGCCCCCGCATGGCACTGCGCCTCGTGGAAAGCGATCTGCAACCCGCTCTGGATGCCTCCACCAAACACATTCAAGAGTACGACCTCGTCAAGGCGGCCGGCCTCGAACGCACCAGCTACATTGCCATGATCAACATCGCCCGCATCCTCGCTCCCAAGCGGGATGATGAGGAAATCATCCGACAAGCTCTTCAGGACGTGAAGGACGCCATTGACGATCAGCAGGACCTCAGAGATGACACCTTCCAACTGGACGAATCCGAAAACCCGAATTCAGATGAACTCTCCCGGCAACAAGCCGACCTTGTGGACCGAACCGATTTCATCCGACAGGATGTCGCTGAACTCGTTCCAAATGCCGCGCAGGCACTGGGCCTGTCCACAGATAGTCAGCAGGAAGCCCGTGCGGCCCTAAGCACTCCCACCACCAACGCCGCCGCAGCTGCCGCCCAACAGGCCAGTGCACTGGAGAGTTTTGGTGATGCCCAAGCCGCATTAGAGGCCGCCCTCGAAGCCTTTGCTGAAGGCCAAGGTGAAGGGCAAGGTGAAGGGCAAGGTGAAGGGCAAGGTGAAGGGCAAGGTG
>WTHG01000282.1 GCA_011523245.1 Verrucomicrobiales bacterium
GACAGGCACGCAACACCACACCGGCTGGTACACGGGCGTACTCAATGTTGTGGTCGGCAGCGGTAAAGAGGTCGGCGACGAACTGGCCACCAATGCCGCCGTGCAAGCCTTGTCCTTCACCGGCTCGCACTCGGTCGGCAGCAGCATTTACCAGCAACTCGCCCCGCGCATGGCCCGCGCGCAAATGGAGATGGGGGGCAAGAACCCCACCATCGTGTTGGCCGATGCCGATCTCGATCATGCCGCCAAGCTCGTGGCCATGGCCGGTTACATGATGACCGGTCAGGTGTGCACCGCCACCAGCCGCGCGATTGTTGAGGAAAGTGTAGCCGATGAATTTACCGAAAAACTGATCGCGGAAGCCCAAGCCCGCAAGGTGGGCAACGGCCTGCATGACGGCGTGACCATGGGGCCGGCCGTGTGCGCCTCCGAACTCGAGAGCACTCTGGACTACCTGCAAATCGCCAAGGACGAAGGCGCCGAGGTGTTATGGGGCGGCGAACGCCTCACCGACGGCGATTTGGAGCATGGGCATTTCATCAGCCCCGCGGTAATCGGCAATGTGAAGAACGACATGCGCATCGCGCAGGAGGAAGTCTTCGGCCCGGCCATCGGCGTGGTGAAAGCCGGCGATTTCGATGAAGCCATCGCGTTGGCCAACGATATCGAGTTTGGCCTCAGCGCCTCGATCGTCACCCGCGACATCAACAAGGCCATGCGCTACACTGATCGCATTGAGGCCGGTGTCGTGAAGATCAACCAGATCTCCACCGGCCTGGCCCTGCAGGTGCCTTTCGGCGGCGTAAAACATTCCAGCACCAACAGCTTCAAAGAGCAGGGCCAATCCGCCATCGACTTCTACACCCGCGTGAAGTCCGTGTACCTCGATTACTCCGCCTAACATGAAACTTTGCCGTTTCAAAAACTCCGAAGGCGTCGTGCGCATCGGCCGACTGCACGAGGACGAAACCGTGGCCGACCTCACGGCCGTGGGACTCGAGTCGTTAACCGCTTTGCTGGAAGACGCCGAAGCCCTCGCGCAAGCCGAAGCCGCGGAGGCACCCTCCGTGCCACTGGCCGATGTTTCCCTGCTCACGCCGGTGGAACGCCAGGAAGTTTGGGCCGCGGGCGTCACCTATCTGCGCAGCAAAAAGGCGCGCATGGAAGAGAGCGACTTCAGCGCCAATGCCTACGATCAGGTGTACGATGCGCCGCGTCCGGAAATCTTTTTCAAATCGCTCCCCGAAAAAGTCGTACACCCCGGCGAGCCCGTGGGCATCCGTGCGGACGCCACCTGGAATGTGCCCGAGCCGGAGCTGACGTTAGTGGTCAATTCCCGCAAGGAACTCGTGGGCGTGTCCATCGGCAACGACATGAGCTCGCGCGATATTGAAGGCGAGAACCTCCTCTACCTGCCGCAGGCCAAGATGTACGAGCGCGCCTGCGCCGTCGGCCCTTGCATTGTGACCGGTGCCGACGAATCCGCCATCCGCCAATGGACCATTGGCATGGAAATCGTGCGCGGCAGCGAGACTGTGTTTAGCGGTGAGACCAGTATCAACAACATTAAACGCACCTTCACAGAACTCCTCGATTATCTTGGCCGCTCCCAAAGTTTTCCCCATGGAGCAATGCTGCTCACCGGAACCGGCGTAGTGCCGGACGATGATTTCACCCTCGCCGCCGAAGACACTATCCGCATCTTCATTTCTGGAATTGGCACCCTGGAAAACCCCGTAGCCATCATTTAGTGTAACCCGTTTTTATACTTGCACGTCTCCCTTTCCACGCGCAGATTTTGCGCCCTCCTTATAACTGAATAAACCAGAAACACAGAAACTAGTATCATGAAAAAAATCATTATGATCGCCGTGGCCGCTATGCTGGCCTTGAATGTTGCGGCAGAAGAAAAGAAGGATGCCCCCAAGAAAGGTGGACGCCAAGGCCTCATGAAGGCGCTCGGTCTGTCAAAAGAACAGGCGGCTAAAATGCGTGAGCTAAATAAAAAATTCGCCGAAAAGGTAAAGGGTCTGTCTCAAGAAGAGCGGAAAGCCAAGATGAAGGACATCCAAAAAGAACGCCAAGCAGCCGTTGCTGAGATTCTAAACGAAGAACAACAAGCCAAGCTCAAAGAACTGATGGCTAAGCGTCGCGGTGCCGGCAAAGGCAAAAAGAAGCCCGAATAGTTCGAAACTTCAAATAAGCAAACCATTCATGGCGGCCTGATTGGCCGCCTTTTTTCTATTTCAACTTGCGCAAGTCAGCATTCATGCGCAGGGTTTCCCCCTCACAAACAACCCATTAACCATCTAACATTATTTTATGAAAAAATTCATCCTACTCGTAGCAGCCTCCTTGATGGCTTTGAATGTTTCCGGCGAGGAAAAACCGAAAAAAGGCAAGGGAGCAAAGATTAATCCAGCCTATAAGCAACTGCTTGCCGATCTTAAATTAACGGATGAACAAAAGCCTAAATTTCAGGCACTTCAGAAAGAGCAGTCGGCATTCATAGCGGAACAAAAGAAACGGTCCGCCGAAGAGAAAAAGGCTGCCGGCCAGCCTTTCTACAAAGCACGCACTGCGAAAATTAAGGAACTCTTCAACCAAGACCAACTCAAGATCTGGTGGAAGTATCAAGCCCAGCAACGTGCAGCTAGGCAGAAAAAATCTCAGTAGAAATAATTTCTATTTTTCTGATTATCAATCAGGCGGCCTCTGAGCAGGCCGCTTTTTTCGTGACTATCCAGCAAAACTGACTCCAAGAAAATGATCTTATCTAATTTGGTTTTCCCTCTGATGAGTGGAACGTTATTTTGTCGGCGTGGAAAGGGCCCACTTCCGGCATCTTATTAAACACAGACACCAAGGCGATTATCGGCCATTACGTCCATAGTTGCTGATGATCAGTGGCGGAACGGAGCCGTAAGGGAGCAAAGCCTATGATGGCTTTTCCTTATTGAGAGCTTTCATCTCTCATACAAATGCTCCTAGCATCTCGCAGTTTGGTTCTGCCGCGTTCAATTTGTCGCAGCACTGCAGTTGGGAGAAGAAGCCGAATGGCGGTCACCTGTCTGATTTTCTTTTTCCAAAAATGCTTTGATCCCCCTATTGGGGACTCGCTGGGGTCCAGAGCGCCTTGTTGGGGGCGGGTTTCTCGG
>WTHG01000110.1 GCA_011523245.1 Verrucomicrobiales bacterium
ATCGCGGTCAGGCACGGGAGTAAACAATGCCTTCACCAAAGGGGTCGTTCGGATGCACGAGCAGTTCATTCTCGCCGGTGACAAAAGCGCGGCCTTTGACGGTGGGGATCACGCCACCCTCGAACGCTTCCTGCACGGAGCCTTCGAAAACAGAGTCCAGAATGCCCGCCTGACGCCACGGTTGGTCGGGCTGCAGTATGCCAGCCGCATGCAGACAGGCGAGTTTGGCGCTGGTGCCAGTGCCACAGGGGGAGCGATCGTATTCGCGGCCCGGGCAAAGGACGAAATTTTTACTGTCGGCCGAATCATCCGCTGTTGGACCGAAAACCTCGATGTGATCAATCTCCCCATCCTCCGCGCCAGTGATTCCATTAGCCTCCAACGCGTCTCGCACTGCACACGTGAAATCCGTAAGTTGATCGAGATTCTTAAAATCCACCTCGATGGTGTCCCCGGCCTCGATGAGGAAAAACCAATTCCCGCCCCAAGCCACGTCGCCCTGTACCGTGCCCCAGCCGGGCACATCCACAGGCACGGCGGCGGCATGGCGCCAGCTGCGGACGTTCTGCACCGTCACCCAGCCATCCTCCGGCGGACGCACGGTCACGATGCCAGTCGGCGTTTCGATTTTGTTTTCGCCTTCAGTCAATCGCCCGAGATGCGCTAACGTAACGGTCAACCCAATCGTACCATGCAGGCAGCCGTGCAGGTAGCCGACATTGTTGAAGAACACCACGCCCGCCACGCAGTCCGATTGTGTCGGCTCAAGCAAATACGCGCCCACCATCGCCTCGTGCCCGCGCGGTTCGCAGGCTACCGCCGTGCGCAGATCATCATGCTGGGCGCGCAGGAAATCCCGCCACTCCCCGGGCGTGCCGGTGAATTCCGGCAACCCCTCTACCACCACCCGCGTCGGCTCGCCGGCGGTGTGGGAATCGATGACCTTGAGACGCTTTGCCACGTCACTCATGGAACGCGCGCAGGTTAAGAGCGGTTTCGGCAAAAGGACAGTGTGAAATGGCTTGGCCGGGCGCGACTTTATGCGACCCTCCGCGGCGTGCGGCCCACCCTCGAAAGCTCGCCTGCCCTGCGGTTGATGACCCTCTGCGCGATGTACCTAGCGCAGGGCATGCCCTTCGGGTTTGTCGCCGGCACTCTGGCGGCGTATCTCGCCACGCAAGGTTACGGATTGGCTGACGTGGCCCGCGTCACGTTTATGGCTCAACTGCCGTGGACCTTCAAATTCATCTGGGGACCGATCATCGATCGTTACGATTTTTCAGAATTCGGCCTCGGCCGGCGGCGACCGTGGATCCTCCTCGCGCAATCGATGATGGTCACCACGCTGATGATGATTCTTTTTCTGCCGGACCTTTCCCAAGCCATGACGACGCTCGTGTGGATCATCGCCATCCACAATGTTTTCGCCTCGTTGCAGGATGTTTCGGTCGATGCTCTGGCGGTGGATCTGCTGACCGAAAAGGAACGCGGCAAAGCCAACGGCTTCATGCGGGCGGCCAGTTATCTCGGCTCGATCATCGGCGGCTCGGTCATGGGTATCATCACCGCCCGGCACGGGCTGCAGCTGGCCATTGCATTGCAGGTGGCGATCATGTTGCTGGTCATGTGCGCGCCGCTGTTTTTGCGCGAACGGGCGGGCGAACGCCTATTTCCTTGGCAACCCAAGGGGGCCGCACCCAAACCCCCTTCCTCGGCTCGCAAATCAACCGAGTCATTCAGCTCCATCCGCCAATCGCTTAACAAGGCGTTCTCATTGAAGTCCACACGTCTGGCCGCGTTGTTGGCCATCGTGGTGCTGGCCGGCACCACGTTGCTATCAGCGGTGTCGAAGATTCTCATCCTCGACAAATTGGGGTGGTCGCTGGAGGCGTACTCAAAATGGATCACCGGCTTCGGCTATTTCTTCGCGCTGGGCGGTGCGCTGTTGGGCGGCGTGTTGGCCGATCTCTTCACGGCGCGGCGCGTGGCGGGCGTGGCCACGGTGGTGCTGGGCGCGGTCTGGGTTGGATTCTCCCTGCTCGAGCCACAGTGGGCCAACCGATCGGTCATCATTGGGTACATTTTTGCCGAGCAGTTTTGCATCGGAATCATGACCGTGTCGCTCTACGCCATCTTCATGGGTGTGAGTTGGCCGGCCATTGCAGCCACGCAGTTCACTGCCTACATGGCGCTGCTCAATCTCTCCCTCACCGGCGGCACCTGGCTGGCTGGTATGATGGGAAATGAACCGGACTTTCGGTTGATCTATCTGGCCGCCGGTGCGGTACAGATTGTGTTTCTGTTTCTGATTCGCTGGATCGATGTCAGTGAAACACGCCGAATTTTGGGCGAAGAAGCGGCCGACGCTTCCGCGTTGTCTCCCGCTGCCAAATAGCCTACTTTTTTCTCCATCCACATCATGCGTATTCTTGCCTGCCTGTTGATCCTGCTGGCGCCGCTCGTTCATGCGGTGCAGCAGCCGAATGTTCTCTTTATTGCCATTGATGACCTGAACGATTGGGTGAATTGCATGGGCGGACGGAGCGGGGTGCATACTCCGCATTTGGATCGGCTGGCGAAACGGGGCGTGTTGTTTACCAACGCGCATTGCGCGGCGCCGGCGTGTAATCCCTCGCGGGTGGCGATCATGACCGGCGTGGCCCCGGCCAGTTCAGGCGTGTACAACAACGGCCAAGACTGGCGCCGCAGCCCGCGGCTCGCCAAGGCGGTGACGTTGCCCGAACACTTTCGCGCAGGGGGCTATAAGGCCTTCGGTGGCGGGAAGATATTTCATTGTCTCTCGTGGATCAACGACGGCTACGGCAAACAGCAGAATGAAGCCAAGCTATGGGATCGTTACTGGCCGGCGGCGGACCGGCCGATGCCGGATCCGCTGTGGCCCAAGGCCACCGGAGCGAAGCGGGCGTCCAACGGGTATCTTTACTCGAAGCCGATTGCGGTGGGCAAAAGCGTTGAAGGCCGGCCACCGCATTTCTTTGACTGGGCGCCAGATCCGCAGCCTGAAAGCAAAACGGCCGATCATCAGGTGGTGGACTGGGCCATTGGCGAGCTGACGCAGCGCCGGCCGCGGCCCTTCTTTCAGGCGGTCGGCATTTTCCGCCCGCACATTCCGTGGTATGCGCCGGA
>WTHG01000316.1 GCA_011523245.1 Verrucomicrobiales bacterium
GATTGCGCAAGAGCCCAAGCCCGATCCAGTTTCACTGCCAACGCCAGCTCATTGTCCGGATGATCCTTAAGCCACTTATTGTATAACGCCACCGTTTCTGTCCAGCGCCCTTGCGCCGCCATCAGCCGAATATTTTCCAATTCAGCGGCTGCCAACAACTGAGCACCCGGGTTTTGTTGCCGAAATTCAACGAGCAATTGGCTAGCCTCATTGCCGTTGCCCAAGGCAGTTTGCATTTGCGCCGCAGTCAGCAAGGAGTAATCGAGCAATCCCGAGTTAACGGAACGCGCCTGTTCCAATAAAACCCGAGTGCGCGGCACATCATTTTGGGCCGCAGCAGATTTTAGCTGTAGAAATCCCGCTGCATCGCGAAGTTCGGGCGTCGCGCTAATACCAATTTGCGCCAGTGTTTGGCGGGCCTCATCCTGTTTTCCATCTGCCAATAATGATAAGGCATCCGAGTAGCGAACTCGCGCCAGCCAATTGGATGTTCCGCCGAATTCCAGCACCTTAAAAAAAGCCTCATGCGCACCCTGAGCATTACCTGCGGCCATCAGGCATCGCCCTACCCCAAACAGGGCGCGGGCGGACAACGCATCCGAATTTGAGGCACTAATCGCCTTCTTAAAAAATCCCTGCGCCGCGGATGGATTGCCGGAAGAAACCAGTTCCAATTCTCCCTGAAGGCAATAACTTGTCGCATGCAGTTCCTTTAAATCGGAATCCGCCTCCACTTCACGCAAGATCTCTCGCGCCAATTCAAACTTATCGGCTTGTTGATAGAGGCGCACGGCATTCAATGCTGACCGAGCTCGCATTGCTGGGGCTCGTTGCTTATCCAGCACAGTTTGCCGATGAATCTTGGCTGCCTGGCCCCATTGGCCCGCTGACTCCAAGAATGACGCGTGCACATCATCTACCCGGGCACGAAGCTGCGGGGAAGCATCCCGTTCCAAAAGTTCACGTTTCAAGGCGTTTAATGTCGCGAAGGCGGCCGGTGATTGGCCGGATTTCATCTCAATACGAGCCTGAAGCAATTGGCGGCGCCAATTTCGCCCGGATTCCATCGCGCGCGGCAAACGCTTAACCCAAACCATTGCGGCTTCCGTATCACTTTGTTGCAACAATGCTTCAGCCAACAACAAACCGCCTTCCTGAAGCTCCTCCGCCTCGAACCCTTCCCCCCCAGCTTTCTGAAAAATGCTTTCAGCCGGTAACAGCAACGAGACAATCCGAGCCCAATCTTCATTTCGCGCAGACACAAAGCCCATTCCAATCGTAGCTTCCAGGGCGCGCACTGACTCCGGGTGTTCTCGAACCAACTCGGCGTAGATTTGATCTGCTGCCTCCAAGTTGCCTTGCCCCACGCGACATTCGGCCATCCAGTAAAGATACTCATCAGCCAAATCTCCTGCGGCCAACCGATTGTTTGAAAGAACGCCGTAGCCTTCACGAAACGCGCCCATTTGGTAATGGGCCTGCGCCAATAGGGAGACTGACTGTGGGCGGCGTGGCGAATCCGGAAAGCGCTCAATGAGTTCTCCCAACCAACGCACTGCTGTCGCCCAATGCCCTCCCTGAAACGACCGAGCGGCGGCCAAATAAATCCGTTCATCCGGGGTTGCGGGCGGCTTGGAGAGACTCACATCCCCTTTCACGGGCGACCCGGTTACCAGAGCAATTGCAATGAGAATAATGCAACCCGCTTTCATGCAGCTTTTTTCTTTCGAGAACGTTTTTTAGATTTGGCGGTAGGTAGATAGCGCTTGAGGAATTGCCCCGTAAAACTCCCCTTGCTTTGGGCGACATATTCAGGCGGCCCCTCGGCCACCACACGCCCCCCACCAGAGCCTCCTTCCGGGCCCAGATCCACCAGCCAATCAGCGCTCTTGATCACATCTAAATTGTGTTCAATCACAACCAGAGTATTCCCCGCATCTCGCAACTTGGCAAACACATCCAATAACCGTGCTACGTCATGAAAATGAAGACCTGTAGTCGGTTCATCCAACAAATACAAAGTGCGGCCCGTGGATCGTTTACAAAGTTCCGAAGCCAACTTGACGCGCTGCGCCTCCCCACCACTCAAGGTCGTAGCCGATTGCCCCAACTGCAAATAGCCCAATCCCACTTCCGAAAGCGTCAGGCAAACATCATACACCTGCGGCACAGCTCGAAAAAATGCACAGGCTTCATCAACCGTCATCTCAAGCACATCGGCAATGTTTAACCCTTTGTAGTGGATTTCCAGCGTCTCGCGGTTATAGCGGCGGCCGTTGCATTCCTCACAGGCCACGTAAACCGCCGGTAGAAAATGCATCTCAATCTTGAGGATGCCATCTCCTTGGCATTTCTCACAGCGCCCCCCTTTCACGTTGAAACTAAATCGCCCGGGCCCATACCCGCGCACCTTCGCGGCCGGTAGTTTGGCAAAGAGATCACGAATATGCGTAAACATATTGGTATAAGTGGCAGGATTACTGCGCGGCGTGCGGCCAATTGGTGATTGATCAATAACAATCGCCTTATCAAGCAGGTCCGTCCCCTCAATCGAGTCGTGTGCCCCCGGCTTCTCCTTCGATCCATGCCATTTACGATAGAGCGCCCTCCGCAACACATCATCCACCAATGTGCTTTTCCCGGAACCACTGACGCCTGTGACACAGGTCAACGTTCCCAAAGGTATGCGTACATCTATATTTTGCAGATTATTTTCAGACGCGCCCCGGATTTCAAGCCACCCTTTTTCCGGACTACCTTGCACCCGTTCTCTGGGCACCTCGACCTTGAATTCGCCCGTGAGATACTTCCCCGTAATGGACCGACTCGTCTTACATACATCATCCACCGTACCGACCGCGACGAGCTCCCCTCCATGAACACCCGCTCCGGGCCCAAGATCGAGCACGAAATCCGCTGCCCGAATCGTATCTTCATCATGCTCCACTACCAGCACCGTATTTCCAAGATCCCGTAATCCTTTCAGCGTTTCAAGCAGTCGATCATTATCACGTTGATGCAGCCCGATGCTTGGTTCATCCAAAATATAAATTACCCCAACCAACCCGGCTCCTATTTGAGTTGCCAACCGAATTCGTTGAGCCTCACCGCCACTCAAAGTACTACTTTCGCGGTTTAGAGA
>WTHG01000467.1 GCA_011523245.1 Verrucomicrobiales bacterium
GTAGTGGCGTTGGCTTTCGCTGAGGCGATCGGTGGGGTTAAAATGGTGCTCGTAGTCGGTGTCGCCCAGCAGCACGAGAAGGTATTTGTAGTAGAGTACGAGATCCGGGCCTTCATCAAAGACGGAAAGGACATGCAGCGCCTGCTCGAGTTCCTTGGCATGGCGGCGGGCGGCGGCGCAACCTTCGGCGGCCTGCTCGCAAAGCTTGAGGTAATGCAGCACTTCGGCCGGGAGACAGTTACCGATGCCGGTGATGGCCCCGCGCGCGCCGCAGTTGACGAAGCCGTGAAAGACCTGCGTATCCACGCCGGCCATCAGCACAAGAGAGTCGTCCGTGCTGGTAATGTGCTCGGCGGCATAGCTGAGCGCGTCGGCTCCGCCGAATTCCTTAAACCCGACAAGGTTGGAAAATTCATTTCGCAGATCGAAAAACAAATCTGCTTTTGTTTCAAAGCCATAGTAGGGGCTGTTATAAATCACAGCGGGTAGCTCCGGCGCGGCGGCGAGTATGGCGGCGAAATGATCGCGTTGCGCGGCCGACGAGGTACCGCGGGAAAGGAGTCGCGGGATGACCATCAGGCCTTTGGCCCCTACCTGCTGCGCGTGAGCTGCATGAGATACAGCGATGCGGGTATTGACCGCACCTGTGCCAACGATGACGGGTACGCCGACTTCGGTCAGGGCGGTCACGCCGGATTGGCGTTGGTTATCGGTGAGCAGCGGCCAATCGCCCATGGAACCACAGTAGACTACGGCGTTCATGCCGGCGGCGATGAGGTCTTGGCCTTTTTTCACCAAGCTCGTCGTGTTTGGCGTATGATCGGCGTTGGCGGGCGTCATTAAGGCGGGGATGCCGCCACAAAAAATCGAACTATCCATGGTATCGGTGAGAGCGGTTGTAGTGGGCACGGTTGATTTTGTCGATAGCGATTGACGAATGAGCGACTCGAGGTAAGAGTTCTCGCATGTCCAAACACATTCTAACTACTGCCCTATTGTTTGCCTTTGCCCTGACTGGTTTTGCGAAAGACAAGTACACGCCGATTTTTGACGGTAAAACGCTCAAAGGCTGGACGCAACGTAATGGTACGGCAACCTACCGCGTGGAAGACAACGCTATTGTCGGCAAGACTAAGGAAGGTAGTCCAAATTCGTTCCTCTGCACGGACAAGTTGTACGGCGATTTTGATTTGAAGTTTGAGGTGAAGGTCGATAATGGCCTAAACAGCGGCGTACAGATTCGTTCGCAGACCAAGGACAGTCCCAAGGGACGCGTGAATGGACCGCAGGTGGAGATTGAGATGAGCGGCGAGAATGGCGCAGAATCCGGTTATATTTACGGCGAGGCCGCCGGCGGCTGGATGACGCCTGCGGACAAGCGTAAGCCACACAAGCATTTCAAGGACGGCAAATGGAACGCCTACCGCGTGCTGGCACAGGGACCCCGCATTCAGGTTTGGATCAATGGCCAGCAAATCTCGGACCTCGTGCATGAGGAGAAATTTAAAAGTCACCCGAAAGGGTTCATCGGTCTACAGGTGCACGGCATCCGCCGCGGTTCGGGCCCGTTTGAGGTCAGCTGGCGCAACCTGGGCATAATCGAATTGAAGTAATTGCTAACAACTGGTTCTCACAAAATGAAAAAGGTTTTCCTCATTACAATACTGACCCTCGCGCCGCTGCTGTCCGCCAAGGACAAGGGCTGGGTAACACTCTACAACGGCAAGGATCTAACCGGCTGGAAAACCACCGGCAACTGGCTTCCACAAAAGGACGGCTCACTACTCATCAAGCCTCGCCCCGGTGAGAAGGGTTGGCAGCGCTACTCCGCCTACCTTACCTCCGAGAAAAAGTACAAGGACTTCATTTTGGAAGTGGAGTACAAGTATCCACCCAAGGGTAACAGCGGCGTCTACTTTCGGATCGCCGACCCCCAGGATCCCGTCAAGACGGGCATTGAATGCCAGGTTCTAGACTCCTATGGCAAGGCCAACGACAAGATGACCGCCCATGATCACGGTGGAATAATCCGAACTGCCGCCCCTAGCAAGAATATGTCCAAGAAACCCGGAGAGTGGAACAAGATGATCGTCACCTGTAAGGGCTATCACCTCAAGGTGGACCTCAACGGTGAGAAGATCGTGGACATACAACTAGACGAGACTCCTGTTAAGGACCGGCCTCTTGAAGGCTACATTTCCCTGCAAGACCACGGTGAACCCAACAACCTTCACTTCCGGAACATCAAGATCAAGGAACTCAAATAAGCGCTACTGAAGCTCCTCCAGCTTGCCTGCAGCAGTCTCCCATTCAGGGGTGAGACAATCTAAGGTGGTTTGAGCTGAGGTCAGTTCGCGATTGATGGTCATGGCGCGCGCGGGATTTTCATAGGTCTCAGGTTTCTCCAATTCCGCGGTTAGCTCTGTGATTTTCTGCTCGGCTTTCTGAATTTCCCCCTCGAGACGTTTCACTTCCTTTTCCACTCCACGCCGTTCACGGCCCCGAGCCTGGCGGGCTTCGGCCTCTGCGCGTTTTTGGGCGCGCCTATCCACTTTCACCTTGGCAGGTGCGGCCTTGACCGGGGCACCGTTGCTGCCCAACGTTAACCCGGCCCGGGCCGTCTCGGCCTGGATCTTTTGAAGATAATAATCGTAGCCACCCGGAAAATTACGAAGCTTCCCGGCGTTCACGTGGATGGTGTGCTGCGAGATGGCGCGGATAAAATGGACATCGTGACTGATGAATACCAGCGTGCCTTCGTACTGTTTTAGTGCGGCAATCAACGCATCGATACTGGCCATGTCAAGGTGCGTAGTGGGCTCATCCATCAGTAACAGATTGGGCGGATCCAGCAGCAGTTTCACCAACGCGAGTCGGCTCTTTTCCCCGCCGCTCAACACACTCACGCGCTTGAAAACATCGTCTCCTCTAAAGAGAAATGTGCCGAGTATGGTACGTGCGCGCTCCTCGGTGAGCGGCTGCGGACAATCTACCGCCTCCTCAAGCACCGTAGCCGCAGGGTTCAGTACGTCCACCCGGTTTTGTGAAAAGTAACCGGCTTTCACCTTATGCCCCAGCTCGTGCGTACCGGACTGCGGCTCGAGTACGCCGGCCATAAGCTTGAGCAGGGTGGATTTGCCCGCGCCATTGGGACCAACGAGTACGGTGCGCTGGCCACGCTCTACCTCACATTCCATACCCGTGTACACTTGGTTTGTGCCGTAGGCAAAATCAATTCCCTTAAGCGTGAGTACGCGTTGGCCGCTACGTTCGGGTTGCGGGAAATGAAACCCTTTCATCCTGCGGTCCTCACCCTGCGGTGCATTCACCAGATCCGCTTTTAAACGATCAATCTGCTTTTGCTTACTCTTGGCCTGTGTGGCCTTGGTGTTTTTCGCGCCGAACCGATTGACGAAGGTTTGCAGATGATCTATCTGCCGCTGCTGATTCTTGTGCGCGGCCAGCTGCTGGGATTCATGGGCATCACGTTGCTCGAGAAACGAATCGTAATTTCCAGTCCAACGAAACAACTGCTCGCGGCGCAACTCAAGAATGCCATGCACCAGTTGATTGAGAAACTCGCGGTCATGCGAGATCATCAGGATGGCACCCGGATAATTCTTCAGATACCCCTGCACCCAAATCAACGCCTCCAGGTCCAAGTGGTTAGTCGGCTCATCGAGCATCAGCAACCCCGGTTCCTGTACCAGCAACCGCGCGAGGTGCGCGCGCATGACCCAGCCACCACTCATCTCGGAAGCCGGCCGGTCAAAATCGCTACTCCGAAAACTCAAGCCACCCAAAATGCGCTTTGCCTTGGCCTCCAACTGGCCACCGCCAGCATCGTTGTACAGTTCGTACGTCTCCGCCTCCACATGTTCGCCGTTAAGGATTTGTTTACGCGCCTCAAGAAACCCGGGCCGCACAGACAATGCCAGCTCCAACACTGTCTCGTCATTCACCGGCAAACTTTCCTGCGGCAGAAAACCGAGATCCAGATGGCGCTGCAGCTCCACATGACCGGCATCCGTGGATTCCTCACCGAGGATCAAGTTGAAGAGCGTCGTCTTCCCCGCGCCATTAGGCCCCACCAAGCCCAGCCGATCGCCGCGATTGATTTGCAGCGACACATCGCTGAACAGCGTTCGCCCCCCATGCGCTTTCTCTACCCCGCTCAGTGTGATCATCAGCTCGGCACTAACCCACCAGCGCGTCGAGGCCGCCGGTGCTGTCGGCGAACCGGTCGATCGGCAGGCGCATGCGGTCGAACATCGTCACGAACACATTCGCGAAAGGCGTCTTGGCATCGTATTGCTGGAACTGCCCGTGCTGCAGACCGAGACCACGGCCGCCAGCGAGGAGGAGCGGATAATTGTTGTTGTTGTGCGTACGCGAGTTGCTGCTGCCGTACAATACCATGGTGCGGTCGAGCAACGTGCCATCGCCTTCGCGAGTATCCTTGAGACGCGTGAGGAAGCGAGCGAGTTGGGCGACGAGAAATTGGTCAAACTTGCCCAGCGCCTCGGGCTTTTTGCCGGCGCCGTGGGCGAGCCCGTGCCAGTTGGCCTGTTGACCAGCGGCGGTGGGAAATGAGTTGGCTATTGTGGTGGCCCCGGCAACTTGGCCGATCATGTAGGTAGCCAAACGCGTGGTGTCGGTCTGGAACGCGAGGTACATCAGGTCGTACATCACACGGATGTATTCCTCGGGCCCCTTGGGTGTGGCGCTAAGGTCGAGCGTCTTTTCCTCCACACGCGGCTTGGGAATCTCCAGCCAGCGTTGCGATTGCTCCACACGTTTCTCAATGTCGCGCACCGAATCCAGATATTCATCCAGCTTCGCCTGATCACGCGTGCCGAGCTTGCCGCGTACGCTCTTGGAGTTGGCCAGCACAAGGTCGAGTAGGCTTTGCGTGTTGTTTAATCGCTGACGCGCCAGTTGGTCATCGGTGGTTTGTCCAAAGAGCTTGGCAAAAATCTGCTTGGGACTGGCCAAGGCCGGCACTGGCCGGCCGGTGCGGGAGAAGGAAATGGTCGTGGACCGCGTGGGTTCGCCGACGCCACCATCGCTGGAGAGCACGAGCGATGGAAAACGCGTACTCACGCCGAGGTGTTGCGCCGCCAGCTGATCGACTGACACAGTATTGCTGTAAGTCGGCGCGGCGAGATGATGCCCCGTAAGCCACGTGTCACCGGTGTCATGCCCGCCCAGGCCGCGGCAACGCGGGTGTGACAGGCCGCTCATCACCGTCACCTCATCCCGCAGAGGCTCCAAGCTCTTCAGCACGCTACGGAATTGAAAATCTTTCGCGGTCTTGCCCGCTTTCGGGAACCAGTTCCATTCCGAGCCGGGCGCACCATCCTTGGGTAACGCCACTCCGAACGGGAAATACACAAACGCCATGCGCCGCGGCAGCTCGGCGGCGGCCTTCGCATGGCTCAACGATTCCATAAATGGCAGTGCCAGTGCCGCGCCGGTTCCGCGCAAAAAAGTGCGCCGGTTAAGATCGAATGTGTTCGCCATAGTGTATCAATTACTTGGTTAAAAAATCCTCGCTTTGCACGATGCCCGTGATAAGTGCGCGCAGTTGATAATCGCCCTTCTCAAAGCGTTGCGTCAAGGCTGAGACGGCGGCATCATCGCTAAATTCCAACGAACGCCCCAGCGCATAGGCCAACAGCTTGCGGGTCAACGCCGCCGCAAACCGGTCAGTTTCGTGCTCCAACAAATGCTGCTTCAGCCCCGCTATGCCGGTCAATTCTGTGCCGTCGGCCAGTTCGGCCAAGGCATCCACCGGCTGCGGCTTGGCCTTGGGATTGGCCCGCCAGTTCTCACGCCAACGCCCAACCGCATCGTATTCCTCAAAGGCAATGCCCCACGGATCAATGTCGCGATGGCAATTGGCGCATGCAGCCTTTTCGCGATGAACTTCCATTTGTTGGCGAATGGAAAGATTGCGTAGCTCCGGCGAATTGCCGTCGAGCTCCGGCACATCCGGTGGCGGCGGCGCGGGCGGCGTACCAAGCACGCGATCAAGCAACCACACTGCCCGGCGGATGGGATGCGATTGTTCGCCATCGGAATTGGCCAGCAAAATGCCACCTTGGGTCAGCAATCCACCGCGACGGCCATTGCCCTTTAAGGTCACCCGCTCAAAGGCCACGCCCGCCGGCCAGTCGCTTTGCGGCAGGTCATAGTGCTTGGCAAGATCGCGATTGAGCATGGCAAAGTCCGCAACGAGGAACTGCAGCGCGCTGGCGTCGGTGCGGAGAATTTCAGCGAAGAAAAGTTGCGTCTCACGTCGCATATCAACCTTGAGCGCGTCGTTGAACTTAGGGTGAAACTGCGGATTTACCGCCACGCGACTGATGCCCGAAAGGTTCAACCATTGATCGGTGAAGTGCTCCACAAACTGTCCGCTACGCGGATCGGCGAGCATGCGGTCCACCTGTGTAGCGAGCGTCTTAGGCGCGCGGAGTTTGCCGGCCTCGGCCAGTTGGGTGAGTGTGGCATCCGGCATGGTACTCCAGAGAAAATAAGACAGACGCGCGGCCAGCTCATGATCGTTGAGCGCGCGGCGTTGGGCGGCGGCGGGTTCTACGAGGTACAGGAAATCCGGCGTGGCCAGGACCAGCGCCAGCGTCTCGCGCATGGCCGCCTCAAAGGAGTCGGACCGTTTTCGAATCACGCGGTATAAATCGAACATCGCACCGGTTTCCTTCGGTGTCACCGGTCGGCGATACGCGCGCGACATGAATCGCTTAAGCGAAGTCATCGCGCGAGATTCCTCGTTGCCCTCGCCCGGTTTGCCAATGAGCGCTACGTGATTGGCCGGTGGCCACGCCTCAAAGAGCGGTCCTTCGAATTCCACCGCCGTGATTTCGATGACCGGTTGTTTGGCGAGATCCGGATCCGGCGGAGGCGCTTTCTCGCCCTTCTTCGGTTTCTTGGGCTTTCGTTTGATGAAGCCCGAGCCGTCGTCGTACTCGTTGGTGATGCGCGCGAGCAGCCCGGGATATTTCGGGTTATGCCCCGGCAACGGAAAATCCTCTATGCGCCCGGTGAACTCCAGCACCTGCGCGCCGGGTTTCACGTCGGCCACCACCAGTGTTTCCTGCGGTGCCTGCACATCAGCCCGCACGCCGATCGTGATGCGCATGCGCGGCAGTCCGGCCCCCTTTGGCACCTTGGCCGAGGCATGCACGCGCAGACGGAAGGTGCCTTCGCGCGGGAACTCATCGAACTTCGCCAGATACTGCGCCCCGGGCACCACCGTGTTGCCGGTCACCCCTTTCACGCGGCGAATGGGAGAGCTTTTCTCAACACGCGCCTTCACAACTTTGGGCGCGTCGCCTTCCACGATCACCTTACCCAGCGCCGTGCGGTTGATTGCCAAGTAATATTCCAGTTGCTCGGCGGACATCCCGAGGGCAAGGCCGTTGTTTTTGAAACCATCCGGCGACGCTGGTTCTGGTGGGAGGTCTTTGGCGAAATCCAATTTCACGCCCAGCAGATCGCGCAACGTGTTGGCGTACTCGTAGCGCGTGAGCCGCCGCATCACGCCCTGCCCGCCCGTGTTGCGGCGCGCTTCCGCAGCGGCCTTCAGGCGCTGGGTCAGCCACCCGGTCAGGGCCGCCTGTTCCACAGCGGTTAATTGCGGTTCATCCTCCGGCGGCATGTCGCCCTGATTCAGTTGATCCAGCGCATCGTGCCAGCGCTCGGCGGATTGGCCGCGGTCGAAGTTGAGGTTCAGCGTGTCCAGCCGCAGCTTGCCCTTTTGCTTCTCCGCTCCATGACAGCCATAGCAGTACTTTTGCAGGATCGGCCGGATGTCCTTGGCAAACACCTCATCCGCCCGCGCCCACGACGCGAGCGCGCTCAATACCAAAATGGAAACCCATCGATTCACGGGAACAGTCTACAACACGACGGCCACTTTGCCGATGCAATTCAACTATTGCGGCAACGGCACGTGCGCTTCCTTGATAATCGCCTCGAACTTACGCACCAGTTCAGGTCGGCGGGCCGCCAGATCATTTTTCTCAAACGGATCGGCCTTGAGATTGAACACCTCCATCGGCTTACCGGCGGCCCGGAAGGCCTTCCAGTCGCCCATGCGTACCGCTTGCGAAGCGATCACTTGATTGGCGCCCTTGCAGAATTCAAAATACAAATACTCATGCGGCCGCTGCTTAGCGCCCTGCCCACGTAACGTAGGAACAAAGGAAATACCGGTATTTTGAGACGGGACGGGCTGCCCAACCAGCTCGCATACCGTCGGCAAAATGTCCTGAAAACCACTGATGTGGTCGGTGGTGCTGCCGGACGCAATCACGCCGGGCCAGCGGGCGAGCATCGGCGCGCGAATACCACCCTCGTGCATATCACGCTTATGCCCGCGCAGACCGCCGGAGGATTTCCAAAATACCGGATCATGCCCGCCTTCCTTATGCGCGCCGTTGTCGCTGGTGAACATCACCAGCGTGTTGTCATCAACACCCAATTCATCCAGTAGCTTGAGTAGCGCACCGATTTCATTGTCCAGATGCTCCATCATCGCCGCAAAACCAGCGATCGGATTGACCACATCCGGGCACGGCTCACCGCCTGCACCGTACTTGCCGATCTTCTTGTCGAACTGCGGAAACACCTTGCGCCATTTTTCGTGCAGCTCCTTCGGCGCATGCATCGCCGCGTGCGGGATGGCCGTGGGGATGTAGCAGAAAAATGGCTGCTTCGCCTTCACGCTACCGCGAATAAACGCGCGCGCATGCTCCATCATCGGGGTGTGCAGGTACGTACCTTTTTTTAAGGGCAGTTCACGACCGTTGTGGACATACGTATTGGGATAATAAGTGTGCGCGATGGTCTGGCTTTTCCAGCCGTAGAATTCATCGAACCCGTGCGCCAACGGATTCGGCGCCCCTTTGAGGTGGGTATTTCCCAGGCCCCATTTACCAAACGCACCAGTGCGGTAACCGGCTGCCTTAAAGACCTCCGGCAACACCGTCATTTTTTCATCCAAAGCCGCGCCGGCTTCGCCACGCAGATTACCACGCACATAGCAGCGCCCAGAGTGCATGCCGGTCATCAACACCGCGCGACTGGGCGTGCACACCGTGTTGCCCGAATAATGCGCCGTGAACTTCATACCCTCCGACGCCAACCGGTCAATGTGCGGCGTCTTTAATTTCTTCTGCCCATAACACGACAGATCGCCATACCCGAGGTCATCGGCCAAAATGTAAATCACGTTCGGCTTTTCCGCTGAATGAACGATCAGGGTAAAGCCCAGAAAAAAGAGACTGATAAATGCCTTCATCGGTGACGGAAAAATAAACCTACCACCGGACAAGAACAGCAAAATCGCTCAACAGATTTAACCCAACAGTTCCGGCAACACGCCCGTGCTGTCGGCAAAGCGGTCGGTCACACCGGTCTGCTGCAACATGGTGGCGAAGACGTTCGCGAACGGCGTGTCCTCCCCGTACTTCAAGTATTGCCCGTGCTGGAAGCCGATCCCACGCCCGCCGGCTAGAACGAGCGGATAATTTTTGTTGTTGTGAGTGGTGCTGTTGCTGCAGCCGTAGATGATGGTGGTGTGATCGAGCAAACTCGCCTCGCTCTCCGGCATCGCCGGCGTGTTGCGCATGCGATCCAGGAAAGTGGCGAATTGGCTGGCAAGAAACTGGTCCCATTTGCCGAGTGGTTCAATGCCGTCCTCACGATTCCAACCGTGGCATAGACCGTGCAAATGTTTGCCCAGACCTAGCAGTTGCGGAAACTTGCCGCCGAGCGTGGTGGCGTCGCCCATGCTGGCGATCTGATAGGTGGCCACGCGTGTGGAGTCCGTGAGAAAAGCGAGATGCATCAGCTCATACATGGTGGCCACGTATTCGCGCGGCACCTTGGAATCCGATTCCAGTTTGAGCCGCTCGCGATCGGCATCGGTCAGGCCGGGCTTGGGAATGTGCATCCATTTCTGCGCCCGTTCCACGCGGCGTTCCACCTGCCGCACTGAATCAAGGTATTCATCAAACTTCTGTTGATCGTACTTGCCGAGATTCCGTCGGACGCGGGCGGCGTCCTCCAGCACGAGATCAAGCAGGCTGCCGCCGCTCTTGAGCCGCCGCGCCTGGCGCGCCGTATCGGCATCGCCCGCACCGAAGAGACGGTCAAAAATCTGTTGCGGCTGGTTCAGGGCCGGGATCGGCCGCCCATGTTCATTGTAGGACAACGTACTCGAACGCGTCGGCTCGCCCACGCCGCCATCAGTCGACATCACCAGCGAATCAAAACGCGTTTGGCCAGCGAACTTTGCCGCCGCCACCTGATCCATCGATTGCCGGTTGCGCAGGTGATTGGCACGAATGTTGTGGCCGGTGAGAAATGTATCGCCGCTGTCATGACCACCGATGCGCCGCACCTTGGGATGCGACAAACCGCCCAGCACCGAGAGATGCTTGCGGTGCCTCTACAGCGGCTTGAGGTTCTCGGTAAACTTAAAGTCGCGCACTTCGCCCTGCGGAAACCAGTTCCACTCCGGCCGCTTGGCCTTGTCGCCCATCTGGATGGACACGCCAAAGGGAAAATACACCGCCGCCAATCGACGGGGCGCCGCCACCGTTTTGGCCGCCGCCATGCAATTTAGGGCAGGCAACGCCAGCGCCGCACCGGCGCCACGCAAAAAGGTCCGGCGGTCCAGCTGCCAGGATCGGGTCGCAATATTGCTCATGACTTGGCTCAGATTTTATTTGGTTCGAAACACCTCGCTGGTCACGATGGTTTTCACCAACGCACGCATTCGGAGGTTATCTTTCTTAAACTGCTTCGTCAATGAATCGACGTGCGGTTCGTCGGAAAATTCAAGCGAACGGCCCAGACTGTAGGTGAGCAGCTTCACCACCAGCGCCCGCGCAAACTGATCGCCGCGCGCCTCCAGCAGATACGCCTTCAGCGCCGCCATGCCCTCCACCTCGCGGCCATCGGGCATCTGTGCCAAAGCGTCCAGCTCCAGCGTAGTCGTTTTGCGGTTGGGCAAACGACGGGTAATCTTGTCGCGCCATAATCCCACCGCGTCGTATTCCTCCATCGCCAGCCCCCAACCATCAATGCCGCGATGACAATCCGCGCAGGCCGGATCCTTGCTGTGATGCTTGAGCTGTTCGCGAATGGGCAACAGTGCAATCTTTGGATCTGCCGTCTCCAGCTCAGGCACATTCGGCGGCGGCGGCGCAGGTGGATCATGCAGTAACCGCTCGCGCACATACACTGCGCGCTTGATCGGATGCGAATCAATGCCGGTGGAGGCCCCCATCAGAAACGCCGCCTGCGTCAGCAGACCGCCCCGACGCTGTTGCGGATTCTCCGATTGGGTCGGCACCGGCACCCGCCGAAACACCCCGCCCTGTACATCAGGAAACTGATAGTGATTCGCCAGCACATCATTCAGCATCACAAACTCGGACTGCACAAAATTGTGGGCACTCAGGTCGCGCTGCAAAATCTCCGAGAAAAATTCCACCGGCTCCTGGCGAATGGCCGCCCGCAACCGCTCTTGCTGCGCCGCGTTGCCACAGGTCTTGTAAACCGTCGCATCAATCTCTACCCGGTCCATCGCATCGACATCCAGCCATTGCGCCACAAACGCTTCCACAAACTGCTGCGACTTGGGATCCGCCACCATGCGATCCACCTGCGCAGCGAGCACCTTCGGTTGGAGCAATTTGCCGGAGTCCGCCAACCGTCGCAGCGTCGCGTCGGGCATGCTGCTCCAGAGAAAATAGGACAGCCGCGCCGCCAGTTCATGCGCGTTGAGTGGGCGCATCTGGTCACCGGCCGGTTCCATTAAATACAGAAAATCCGGCGACACCAGCGCCATCACCAAGACCTCCCGCAAGGCATCCTCGAAGGTGGGGAAATTCGGCCGCAGTTTCCGGAAGAATCCCGCGAAGCGATCCACCTCTGCATCCGTCACCGGCCGACGCCAGGCCCGCGGCAGGAAGCGCGCCATCACCTCCCGCGCATATCCCGCTTCATCCGATTCGCGCTTGTCCGACT
>WTHG01000372.1 GCA_011523245.1 Verrucomicrobiales bacterium
GGCCAGATTGAATTGACTCTCTTAAAGCGAATCCATAGAGATCATCAGAATGATCATGTACAAGACTACGATTATCTTTGGAGCATTACTGATTATAACAGGACTGGCTGGTTATTTGGGAACTGGATCGGAACAGAAAACAGCACTTATTCCTGCAGCCTTCGGCATCGTTATCCTAATTTGCGGATTGTTGGCAGCAAAAGAAAGCCGTCGAATGATGGCCATGCATATTGCCGTGCTCTTTGGTCTTTTGGGGGCTATTGGGGTTGTCCCTGTCCTTTTTAAGGAAGGGCAACCACAAGCTGCTTTCATTTCAAAAGTAGTGACTCTCATCCTGTGCGTAATCTTTGTAGGATTGTGCATTCGATCCTTCATTGCCGCAAGGAAGGCACGTGAATTGGCAGAACAAACAGAGGGAGAGAGTGCTCCTACTGAGAGTGTCGGTTCGGACAAGGAATAAACAAACATAGATCCTAATCTTTTTGGCGGTCCGATGAAATATTGGCCTCAATGATTCTGTTTTGAACTTGAGCCTAAGCTCTGCTCCAAGGCCCAACATTAATCAGCGTGTGCCCGATTTTGTTCGGAAGCAGTTGCAGTAAGCGCGCGGGGGTGAGACGATGAGCCGGATGCGATTTTGGCTGGGAGTATGCTTGATGCTGGGAACCTTCGCGGGATATGCCGCGAAAGGCTCGGGTGTGTTGTCTGTTTTCAAATCGCGCTGTGTGGAGTGCCACGGCAAGGGGGGCAAAGTGAAGGGGAAGCTGAATTTGCTGAAGGTGGATTCGCTGGAGGCATTGACGACGAATCTGGAACGGCTGGAGACACTCATTGATGTGCTGGAGACGCGCGAGATGCCGCCAGAACCAGAGCCGGCACTGGCCCCAGCCGTGCGTGAGGCAATGGTGGGTGAATTGCGTGAACTGCTCCGCGCGAGGCTGGCTAAGGACGTTGGCTTTGCGCCTACGCCGATCCGCCGTATGAACCGGCTGCAGTACAACAACGCAGTACAGGATTTGCTTGGGTTGAAGGTGTCGGTGTTTCCGCTGCCGGAAAAAATGATGCGCGATCGATCGGGTTATTTCGCCAAGGCCCTGAACGGGCCGGAGCGGCGGATGCCGGAGGTGGTAACGGTGAGCAGTCGGCCGTTGGGCAAGTCCGGTCTGATCGAGCCACGGCTGGCGGGCGTGGGCCCGTTCCCGCAGGATCCGCGCGCGGAGCATGGGTTCGATAACCGTGGCGATCACCTGTCGCTCTCGCCGTTTTTGCTGGAGGCCTTATTCAAACTGAGCCGGCGTATCGTGCAGAGCCAGAACTTCGACGGGCGTACGGTGGGTATCTGGAAAACTTTTTTTGTGCCACCAGCCGAGGGCGAGGCGAAGGCGGTTGTGCGGGCGCGTTTGGCGCCGTTTTTGCAACGCGCCTTTCGCCGGCCAGCACCGAAGGCAATGGTGGATCGCTACACGCGCCATGTGCACGCGCAGCTGGATGCCGGTATGGCGTTCACCGACGCGATGAAGGAAGTGGTGTCGGCCGTGTTGTCCTCGCCACGGTTTCTGTATCTGTACGATCAACCGGCAACGGGTAAGGGCCTTGAGCCATTGGATGAGTACGATCTCGCCTCGCGTTTGTCGTTTCTGTTTTGGGGCAGCATCCCGGATGACGAATTGCTGCGATTGGCGGGCGATGGTTCCCTCGCTAAGCCGGCCGTGCTGCGCGCGCAGGTGAACCGCCTGCTGGTCGATCCGAAACTCAAGCGGTTTTGTGACAGCTTCCCGTCGCAATGGCTGCAGCTGGACCGGATTATTTCGGCTGTGCCGGACAAGCAGTTGTATCCGGATTTTTATTATGCCGCACCCGATTACCGCACCACGATGGACATGAAGATGGAGCCATTGTTGCTCTTCGAAACCGTGCTAATTGAGAACCGGTCGATCCTGGAATTCATTGATTCGGATTATACCTACCGCTCCGGTCGCCTGCGCAAATGGTACGGTGACGCAGAGCCTGGTAAGTTGGGTGGCCCGGTGTCCCTACAGTTCAAAAGACAGCCGGTGACAGATCGCCGGCAGGGCGGAGTGATCACCAGTGCAGCGGTACTCACGATGAATTCCGGACCGCATGAGACCAAGCCGATCACGCGTGGCGCTTGGGTGGCCGGCGTGATTTTCAATGCGCCGCCCGAGCCGCCGCCGGCCGATGTGCCGCCGCTGGAAAAGCCCAAGCCTGCCGAGAAAAACCTCACTGTGCGCGAGCGGTTTGCCGTACATCGCGAACGCGCCGATTGCGCCGCGTGCCATGCGAAGCTCGATCCGCTGGGGTTTGCGTTGGAGAATTTCGATCCCGTGGGCCGCTGGCGCAACACCTACGAGAACGGTCGCGAGGTCGATGCCTCCGGCCAGCTCTTCCGCAAGCATACGTTTAAGAACGTGGTGGAATTCAAGGACGCCATCCTTGCCGAGAAAGGCCGCTTCACCCGCGCCTTCGCCGAGCACACGCTTTCCTACGCGCTCGGGCGCGCGCTCACGCCAGCGGACACGCCAGCCTTAGATCTCATCACTGAACGCACCGTGGCCGACGGCTACCGCATTCAAACAGTCCTACATGAGGTCGTGCAAAGTGCGCCTTTTGTAAATCGGCCGTTGGCAAAAACAACCTCGGCCAAAACAGAAGAATCTGATAAATAACCCCCAATGAAGCACACTTCGCGACGCGCATTTTTGCAAGGGCTGGGCGGCACGGCTCTGGCATTGCCGTGGCTAGAAAGCCTCGGACTGGCAGCGGCCTCAGAACCGACGCAACGCGCGGCGTTTTTTTATGTGCCGATCGGCGTGGTGCGGCGTTCGTTTTTTCCGGGAGAAGGAAATCAAATTACTCCCAAGTTCGGCGGTAACAAACAAGAGTCTTTCAAGACGGCCAAGATGAAGGTGGGCGCGCATGCGCTGCAGCTCACGCCCACCATGCAACCGTTGGCCAAGGTGAAGGAGAAGGTCACGCTGATCACCGGGCTGGACCGCGATTTTCAGCCGGGCACGGATGTGCACGCGCAATGTGCATCGTGTTTCCTGACCAGCGCGGCACCCTTCAGCGTGAAACGTTCGCCTTATCCGCAGGCGCGTAC
>WTHG01000211.1 GCA_011523245.1 Verrucomicrobiales bacterium
GCCAACCGGTGGCGCCGGTGGATGGGCGCAGTTTTCTTCCGGTGCTGTTGGGTCGGACGGATCGGCACAAGGAACAGGTGTTCGGTATCATGACCACGCGTGGAATCATCAACGGTACGGACGCTTACGCCATTCGTTCCGTCCGCGAGGAGCGATACAAACTCATTCTCAACCTGAATCACGAAAGTAAATTTACCAATGCATGTACCAAGATGCCGTTGTTTCTCTCAATGGTAGAAAAGGCCAAGGCCGGCGATGCGACGGCGCGCCGGTTGGTAAATGCTTATCATCACCGTCCGGCGGTGGAGTTGTATGACCTGCAAACCGACCCGCTGGAAATGACCAATCTCGCTGGGCGTTCTGGTAGTGAAGCGCACATCAAGCGCCTCCGCTCTAAGCTGGAGACATGGATGGCTGAGCAGGGCGATAAGGGTGTGGAGACCGAATTGAAAGCCCGAGAGCGCCAGGGTGGCGGTCGGAAAAAGAAGAATCCTAAGAAGAAATAATATGAAACGAATCGTCACAGTCCTTACTTGCTTGGTGGCGCTGCCGTTGGTGGCGGCGAAGCGGCCGAACATTTTGTTCATCTACACGGACGACCAGTCCACGCGCACGGTTGGTAGCTATGATGAGGCGTTTGATTTTGTGAAGACGCCGAACATCGACGCGCTGGCCGCGGCGGGTGTGCGGTTTGAGAAGGCGTACATTGGTTCTTGGTGCATGCCTTCGCGCGCGACGATGTTGACCGGTCATCACCAACACGGCATCGAGTCCATGCGCATGGAGGGTAAGTATCCGGGCAGCGCATATGATGCGGACAAGTGCCCGTTTTGGCCGTCAGTCTTCCGCAAGCACGGCTATGTGACCGCGCAAATCGGCAAGTGGCATACCGGCGTGGATGGCGGTTTCGGGCGCGATTGGGATTATCAAATCATTTGGAACCGACCCAAGTTTGTGGAGAATTCGCCGAATTATTATTACGATCAGCTCACCGAGTTTAACGGCGGCAAACCCAAGATGGTGAAGGGCTACACCACCGATAATTACACTGACTGGGCGATTGAGTTCATCAATGGCAAAGGGCGCGCGGACAAGCAGAAGCCTTGGTATCTCTGGCTCTGCTACGGCGCCGTGCACGGACCATTTACGCCGGCTGACCGTCACAAGGGCGATTACAAGAACGCCAAGCCGCCCATCCCCAAGGACGTGTATCCGCCGCGCCCGGGCAAGCCGAAGTACGTGCAGAAGATGGAGCATTGGGAGCCGAAGAACGGCGTGCCGGTAGAGCGCAAGGTGCGTGAGCTGGGGCCGGTGGGCATGAGAGATATTCCCGGTCGGCCGTTGCGTGACTGGATTCAGCAATACCACGAGGGCGTGCGCGCGATTGACGAGGGTGTGGGCCGAGTGCTGCAGGCGCTGAAGGATTCCGGCCAGGACGAGGACACGTTGATTGTGTTTACCTCGGATCAAGGCTTCGCGTGGGGTCAGCATGGGTTCAAGTCCAAGGTGGGCCCTTACCATGCCACGGTGGCGGCACCTTTAATCATTCGCGTGCCGGGCGCCAAGGCAAAGGCGACGGCCGGTCGCGTGGTGTCGGAGCCAGTGAGCGGCGTGGATTTGCCGCCGACCTTTTTTGCCCAGGCCGGCTTGAAGCTGCCGTGGAGCATGCACGGGGAAGATTTGAGCCCGCTGCTGGAGAACCCCAAGGCCAAACGCCAGTCGCCGGCGATGTTGGTGCACACCGGCAAGTTGTACGGCTCAGCTACGGAGAAGATTCCGGCTGCCGATGATCCGGCGCTGTATCATGGGCCCGGCATACCGTGGTACGTGATGCTCGCCGAGGGTCGATATAAATATGTGCGCAACCTGATCGAGGGCGAGATGGAGGAGCTGTACGATCTCAAAAAGGATCCCGAGGAGCTGAACAATCTCGCACTCAAACCTCGGCACGCCAAGCGATTGGCTGGTTTGCGCGCGAAGGCGACCGAGGAACTGCGCCGCACGAAGGCGCCGTTTGTTGAAACCATGCCTAAACCATCAACTTTAAAATAATCCTATGAAACTGATTCACGCACTAGCCCTTGCGTTGGGCTTCACGGCGGTCGCTAAGGCGGCGCCGCAACCGAACATTGTTTTCTTTTTTGCCGATGACCAAACCTCCAGCTCGCTCGGATGCTATGGGCATCCACTGGCGCAGACGCCGCATCTGGATCGACTGGCCAAGCAAGGCACGCGATTTTCCAACGCGCATGTTAGCCAGGCGATTTGTTGGGTGAGCCGCACTACGATTCTCAGTGGGTTGGTGGGACGATCCTTTGGTACGGCGGCCGACCCGGACCGTGCCACGCCGGAGTCGGTGCGGGAGCTGTATTCTGATCTCCTGCGAGCCAATGGCTATCGCACCGGATTCTTCGGTAAATGGCACGCCAAGATGCCGCGCGGATTCAAGCCGGCTGATCATTTTGACGTGTATCAACCGGTGGGCCGCAATCCGTTTTACAAACCCCAACCGGACGGTTCGCTGCGGCATGAGACCGAGGTGATCGTCGATCACGGCATTGAGTTCATCAAGAACCAGCCGAAGGGGAAGCCGTTCGCGGTGAACATGTGGTTTAATGCCTGTCATGCGGAGGACAGTGACCGGCGGCCGGGTATCGGACATTTCCCGTGGCCGCGCGCAATGGATGGGATGTACGAGAGTGACGAGATCGCACCGCCGCGCCTGAATGATCCGGAGATTTTCAATAGTCAGCCTGATTTTCTGAAGACCTCCATCACGCGCGAGCGTTTTTTCTGGCGTTGGAATACCGATGAAAAATATCGCACCAACATGCGCGCCTACCTGCGCATGGTCAGCGGCATTGACAACGCCATCGGCCGGTTTCTCAAGACTCTGGAAGAGGCCGGCCTCGCGGAGAACACCATCATCGTCTACTCGGCGGACAACGGATTCTTCATGGGGAACCGTGGCTTTGCCGGCAAATGGTCGCACTACGAGGATGCCCTGCGGGTGCCGTTGATCATTTGTGATCCGCGGGTGCCGGCCAAACAACGTGGACAGGTTACGAATGCCTCTGCGCTGAACCTGGATCTGCCGGCGACCTTTCTGGATTGGGCCGGCGTGAAGATTCCGGAACGTTACCAGGGCCACAGTCTCAAGCCGGTGGTGGAAGGCGGTAAGCCGAAAGGGTGGCGGTCGGAAACCTATCACGAACACTTCGCCGTGCGCAGCCGTATCCCCGCCTTTGAGGGATTGCGTAACGAGCGGTTCAAATATGTGCGCTATTTTGACAACGACAATCACGAGTTTCTCCATGACCTGAAGAACGATCCGGACGAACTCAAAAACCTCGTGCAGGATCCCCGGCACGCCGATGTGCTCAAGGCCATGCGCGCGCGGACGGATGCGCGGGTCAAGGAACTCGGCGGCCCGCTCAATCCGCTGGGTGGTTTCAGTAAATCCACACCGCCGCACCCGGAAGCTTCCGCGGCGGTGAGTGTGCGGCCGGGGGCGGATGGATTCGTTAACCTTTCCAACCTGCGCGCTTGGGCGGGAGACAAGAAATATTGGTCGATGAAAAACGGTGTGATCACCGGCACCACCGATGGCACACTGGAGGCGAATTCTTTTCTCACCTGGAAAGGCTCCACTGTGCGCAACTTTGATCTACACGTTCAGGTGCGTCTGACAGCCGGAGGCAACAGCGGCATCCAATACCGCAGCCGCATGCGCCCGGATTTCGGTCTCTATGCCGCTTCGGGTTACCAGTGCGATGTGGTGGCCAAGAATCCAAACTACAATGGCATGCTTTATGAAGAAAAAGGTCGGCGCATTTTAGCGCACACCGGTGAAAAGGTGATAGTCGATGAAATGGGTCGTTCCTGGATCGTTGGCCAAATGCCAGTGAAGGAATTTCCCGCAGATGAATGGCACGAGTATCGTGTCTTGGTGCGGGGAAATCATATCCAGCACTGGATTGACGGGCATCCGACCGCGGATCTCATTGACTTTGATCCGAAAGGCCGTTCGCTCGATGGCGTGCTGGCCGTGCAGGTGCACAAGGGGCCGCCCATGAAAGTGGAATACAAAAACTTCCGCATCAAGCATCTGCCGGACAACCTGCCGTTGCTGCAGCCAAAGGATCGTCCGATTCCCGCCGGTTCTCTGGGCGTCCGCCCGCAAGGTCGCCTGCCCAAGGACTGGAAGCCGCCGGTATACGGTAAAGAGTGATCTCGGGAGAACGATCCAAGCCGACAAGGATTTGACCATGAAACGATTGATGCTTTCCCTGTTGCTGTTGGGTTTATCGGTCCCGGCGGTCGCGGAATCCCGCCCCCATATCGTGCTGGTGATGGCCGACGATCATGGCTACGGCGATACCGGTTTCACGGGGCACCCGTTTGTGAAGACGCCGCATTTGGACGCGATGGCCAAGGCGGGGGTGGTGTTCAACCGGTTTTATTCGAGCGCGCCGGTGTGTTCGCCGACGCGCGCCAGCGTGATGACCGGGCGCCATTCATTCCGCGTGAACGTACCCAATCATGGGCATTATCTGCGTCCGCATGAGACCACGATTGCGGAGGCACTCAAGGGTGCCGGATATGTCACCGGCCATTTCGGTAAATGGCACATTGGCTCCGTACAACCGAACAGTCCCACCAGTCCTGGCGGGGCGGGATTTGATGAATGGCTGTCGGGATTGAATTTCTTCGACAACAACCCGTACCTGAGTCGCAACGGGGTTTACAAACAACACCAAGGCCCCGGCTCGGTGATTAGCATGGATGCCACGATCGAGTTTCTGGAAAAACACGCGAAAGGTGACAAGCCGATCTTTGCCGTGACCTGGTTTCCATCACCGCACGATCCACAGTCGGAACTGCCGCAGGGTCTGCCGAATGCCGCCACGCTTTACAACGATAAGGATACCAAGAAGCCCGGTTACTTTCGTGAGATCACGTTGCTAGATCAGCAGATTGGGAAACTTCGAAAGAGCCTGCGCCAGTTGGGCATCGCGGAGAACACGCTGTTGTTTTACTGTAGCGACAACGGCGGGCTTGTGGAGGAATCCTCCGGAGGTCGGGCGAAGAAAGGCAGCATCTACGAGGGCGGCTTGCGTGTGCCCGCTGTGATGGAATGGCCGGCCAAGTACAAGGCTAAGACCGTCGACACGCCGGCATTCACTTCTGATTTATACCCCACGCTTGTCGCCTTGGCCGGTGCCAAGGTCGCGCATCAGCCATTGCTCGACGGCATCGATTTGGCGCCGGTGATCGCCGGGAAACGCACCGAGCGTCCACCCATGGGCTTCTGGCATGGACACACCCAGGGGCAAGGTACCTGGAACGACCGCATCATCAAGGCCCTGTTTGAGGCCAAAAAAGCGGGCCAACCCAACCCGCATCCTACGCGCGTTCTGAAAAACGTAAATGAATTCCCCACTTTCGGCGCGGACGCCCAGCGCGGTCACGCCGCATGGAATGCCTGGCCGTGGAAGCTGCATCGGATTGAAAGAAACCAGAAGGTCACCTTCGAGTTGTATCACTTGATCAACGACCCGATGGAGGCGAACGATCTTAGTGCCGCCGAACCGCAACGCACAGCTCAGATGCGCAAGGCCCTCGAGGCTTGGCAGCGATCCGTCTTATCCAGCTGGTCTGGGGCGGACTACCGAAAGTAGATTCCCATAATCCGAATGAGGGAGCTGATTATGCACACCACGACATCTAACTTAATGAAGTCCATCCTCGTCCTAACTCTAGTATTTCTCGGTTTATGGACGGAGCTGCGCGCGGATACCCGGCCCAACATTGTCTGGATTATTCCCGATGATATGTCGGCGAATTTTTCGTGCTACGGCGAAACTGCCATTCAGACGCCACATGTTGATGCCCTGGCTCGTCGCGGCGTAAAGTTTACCCGCGCCTTTGTCACCGCCCCGGTCTGCTCGACGTGTCGCTCGGCGTTTATCACAGGCATGTACCAGACCAGCATTGGCGCGCATCATCATCGCAGCGGCCGCGGCGACCAGAAGATTCGGCTGCCCAAACACATCCAGCTCGTGCCGGCATTGTTTCAGAAAGCCGGCTATCATACCTCCATTACCGGTTGGCCCGGCAGCAAAGGGCGCCTGGGCAAGACCGATTACAATTTTGAATGGGATCCATCAGTGTACGACAGCTCGGACTGGGCGAATCGCAAACCGGGTCAGCCGTTTTTCGCGCAGATCCAAACGCCGGGCGGCAAGTTGCGCGGCAAGAATGCGGACGGTTGGGAGAAAAGCGCCGCGGCCGCTGAGGCCAAGCTCGGTCGGCGCACGCCTTTGGAGGCGGTGAAACTGCCTCCGTATTATCCGGATCACCCGGATATCCGCCGCGATTGGGCGGCGTATTTGGATTCGGTGCGCATGACCGACGTGATGGTGGGCGAGGTGATCGCTCGCCTTAAGCGGGAGGGGGTGCTGGAAAATACGCTGGTGATATTCATGACCGATCACGGCATCAGCCATGCGCGCGGCAAACAATTCCTGTATGACGAAGGCATTCACGTGCCGTTGGTCATTGCCGGGCCCAGCGTGAAAGCCGGAGCGGTGCGGCACGACTTGGTGGAGCACATCGACATCGCCGCCCTGTCGCTGGCCGCGGCGCAGATCGGTGTGCCCGACTACATGCAGGCTCGCGATATTCTGGCCAAAGACTACCAGCCACGCGCGGCTGTCTTTTCCGCGCGTGACCGGTGCGATGAAACCGTGGATCACATACGTTCGGTGCGCAGCACGCGGTACAAATACATTCGCAATTTCCTGCCTGCCCGGCCGCATCTGCAGCCGTGCGCGTACAAGGATGCCAAGGCCATTCTTCAGGCGTTGCGCGCATGGCATACTGCCGGCAAGTTGAACGATACGCAGCAGTTGCTTTTCCAGCCCACCCGCCCGCAAGAGGAATTGTATGATCTGGCCAATGACCCGCATGAGATTAACAACCTCGCCCGGGACCCCAAGCACGCCGCGATGCTCATGACGATGCGCGGGCAGTTGGATCAGTGGATGCAGAAAACCGGGGATCACGGCCGGCGCCCCGAACCGGCGCGGATGTACGACAGCGATATGGCATTGTATCTGGATAAGATTAAGAGAAAGGGTGATGGGGCGCATTTGAAAACCCTTCAGGATAACATTGCGCAAATGAAACGCTGGTCGAAGGAAGGGAAATGAATCTGATGCGCACTTTTTTTTGGGTGCTGTGTCTTGCTGGAACAGTGTTGGCAGAGCGTACAACTCCGCCCAATGTAGTTTTTATTCTGACGGATGATCAGAGCTGGGATTCCATTGGTTTTTTGGGAGGCAAGGTGCATACGCCACGGTTGGATCGCATGGCGAAGGAAGGCATGCAGCTCACTGATTTCAACGTGACTTCCACGGTATGCTCACCGTCTCGTTACAGTTTTCTCACGGGACGATATGCCGGGCGGTGCAAGGCCCCTCGTTTTATGGCTGAACACCCGCCGGGTGATCAAACTCAGGTGGAGAATATTGGTGAACTTGAATTAGAAGGCTGGAATCTGGCCAAGCTGTTACAAAAGCACGGCTATCAAACGGGGTTTGTTGGCAAGAGCCATGTGGTGAATCATCATTGGTTTCATGGTCGCTGGGAGGGTTCAGGGCTGGAAAGTTATCCAGTTGATGCGGATCCCCGAGATCCCGTGGTGAATGCGAAGATGCGACGCAATCACCGCCGCTGGTGTGACGCGATCAAACCTTATGGATTCGATTATGTCGATGGAGTCTATGCCGCGAATCTTAAGGAACTTCAAAATGCTACCCTTAACGTGCACAACCTTGATTGGACCGTTAGCAAGGCTCTGCAATTTTTGGAGGCACAAAAATCCCAGGGTGCGGGCACTAAGCGGGCGCCATTTTTTCTCTACTTCTCCACTACACTCCACCACGGGCCGGCACCATGGGCCAATCGCTTCTCACTGGAGTCGGATCCGCGTTTTACTGGAGAGGGGTTTGTGCCTGAAGGGTTTGATGTTCTACCATCACGCGCAGACGTTTTGCGGCGTAATAAAGACGCCGGTTATGCGGACAATAAAGCGTTTGCATTGTGGCTGGATGACGGTGTGGGGGCGTTGATTGATAAAGTGCGCGAACTCGGCATGGAACGTGATACCCTTTTTATTTTCACGTCCGATCATGGATCGTGGCGGCACGGCAAAGCGACGCTGTACGATTTTGGATTGCGTGTGCCCATGGTTCTTCAATGGCCCGGCCGCATTAAGCCTGGCTCGCAATATAATGGACTGTTGGCCAATATCGATTTGGCCCCCACGATCTTGGATTTATGCGGTATTCAACCGCCGAAAGATTATATGATGGATGGGGTTAGTTTTGCTCCGCAAATTTTTGGAGATCGGAGCCCTGTCCGGGAGGTTTTGTTTGGGGAGTTGGGGCATTCTCGGATGGTGAAAACGCAGGACTGGAAATACATCGCCGTGCGTTATCCGAAGAAGTTGCAGGAAAGAATAGATCGCGGAATGACTTTCAAGGGATTCGATGGCGCCACCCTGAAGCGACCGTACCTTACGCGCAACGGCCATCTAGGTCATTATGCTTCCCGTAAAAATCCACATTACTTCGAGTCGGATCAATTGTTCCACCTCAAGACCGATGGCGAGGAGATACGGAATGTGTACGAGCGCCATCCCCTGGTGGTGCAGCAAATGAAGGCGCATTTGCTGAATGCCTTAAAGCAGTTTGAGAACCGCCCCTTTGGGGAATTCATTCCTGCCCCGTAAAGCTCTGCGCTTGTGAGGGTGCGGCGTTTTTGTAATCCTCCGCTCAATCCTCACATCATGAAATTGACGTCAATGATTCTCCTTGCGTGCTGCCTTGGGTTCGCCACACCCGTTTTCGCTCAAGTTACGAATAAGAAACCACAACCCAAGCTGCCGGCCTCGGTGGAGGTGTTTAAGGACGTCGAGTACGCCACGCCGAACGGGATTTCGTTGAAGCTGGATTTGTATCGTCCCAAGGCGGCCAAGGAACCGGTGCCTGTTATTGTGTTTGTGCACGGTGGCGGCTGGAAAAATGGGAATAAGGACCGCGGCCGGCGCGGGGCTTGGATGGTGCCGCATGGATTTGCCATCGCCTCAATCAATTATCGCCTCACCGACAAGGGCAAGTGGCCGGATCAGATCAATGACTGTTATGCCGCAGTACGTTGGGTGCGGAGAAACGCCAAGAAATATAATCTCGATGACCAACACGTCGGCTGTTGGGGCACCTCGGCCGGCGGACATCTGGTGGCATTGATGGGCACGCGCACGTTTCCCGGTAAGGAGAAGATCTCCAGCCGGGTGCAGGCGGTGATGGATTGGTATGGCCCGAGCGAATTGTTGACCATGCCGCCGAACAACGTGGGCAACGGCCGCACCGAGGCAGACATCGCCCAGTCCAACGGCGCGAAGCTGCTCGGGGCCACGGTACGCGATGTGCCCAAGCTCGCCCGGGACGCCAGTGCGTTGGATAACGTGAGCCGGGGAGATGCGCCGTTTCTGATCATGCATGGTACAGCGGATAAAGGGGTGCCGCTGGTGCAAAGCGAGAAGCTGGACGCCAAGCTGCGGGCGCACGGAGTGGAGTCCACGCTGTTGGCATTGGAAGGGGCCGGCCATGGTGGGCCGGAATTTATCACGCCGGAAGCCAAGAAGATTACCCTCGATTTTTTTACGAAACACTTGAAGCGCTAATCGCGTTCATTCATTCCAACACAAGCTTATGAAAACCATCTCGTTATTCGTTTCAGTTTTTCTTTTGTCATTCATGGCGGAGGCCGCGGGGTTCCGTGTGTTTGCGCCAAGCTCAAGATCCGGCACGTTGTGGATCGTGAAGGCGACCCCGGAAGGGAAGGGGCTGCAGTTGCAGGTGGAACGCAAGGTGGCTCTGGGCCTGGCGGGGCGCGTGATCACCGCACATCCAGCCAAGCCACTGCTGTACGTGACGGCGACCGGCGGAGATCCAGGCAAGGTGCCGGGCGCCTTGGTGTCGCTGTCGGCCAAGGGTGCGTACGAGAAGCACGTACCCGTGCAGTTCAATGATGGTGCCTGTTACCTGAGCGTGGATCGCGGGCACAAACATCTGTTGGGCGTGAGCTACGGAAACGGGCGGCTGCATGTGTATCCGCTGGGCAAGGACGGCTTGCCCGGCAAGTCGGTGGCGACGGTGGATGAAGGCATCAACGCGGCGCATTGCGTGTTGGTGTCGCCGGACAACCGGAATTTGTATATCCCGTATGTGAAGGGGAACCTTGCGTTGATGCAGTATGGCTACAACGGCGACACGGGCGCGATCACGGCTCTGGAGCCGAAGGATGCCCGCCCGCCGCAAGGTACGGGCCCTCGCCACATGGCGTATCATCCAAAGCTGCCGATGGTGTATTTCACCAACGAACAGGGCATCGGACTCTCGACGTATCGGCGGCAGGCGAACGGGCAGTTGAAGATTGAACAGGACCTCAACGTTCTGCCGCAGGGGATGTCCAAGACCGGCTTGAGTGCGTCGGATTTGGTGATTACGCCGGACGGCAAGTTTCTCTTCGGCGGTCTGCGCGGGCATCGGCAGGATTTTGACCGGGTCAGCCGCTATCGCGTGCTGGAGAACGGACACGCGGAATTTCTCGGACTGACGGAGGCTGACAAGATACCGTGGGGCTTCGCGTTGTCGCCGGATGGAAAATATCTGCTGGTTACCGCGACCACCGGGGCGACTTTGACGGCCTATAGGATTTCCGCCAGCGGCGGTCTCACCCGCACGGCCACCCTTAAGTGGGATGCGGGTATCTCGGACTTGGTGGCGCGCTAACTACGCCTGCAGAATCTCGTTTAGCTCGCGGGTGCTGTCGCCGAATTGTTTGGTTTCCACGCCGAGGGTGTTGAGCAGGGTCACGTACATGTCGGCGAGGCGGACTTTGTCCTCGTCGAACTTGCGGAAGTGGCCGTGTTGCAGGCCCATGTTCTTGCCACCGGCGAGTATGAGCGGGTAGTTCCGTGCTAGGTGCGTGGTGCTGGTGGAGCAGCCGTACATGATCAGCGTGTTGTCGAGCACGCTGCCTTCGCCTTCGGGGGCTTCCGAGAGTTGCTTCAGAAGGTAGGCGAAGTTTTCGTTCATGAATTTATCCCAGACGCCCCAGTCTTTGAAGGTGGATTTGCGGCGGTGGCTCAGGGCGTGGTGGGCGTCGAGGCCGAGGGCGGTGGGGAAATGATCGGATTTGGAGCCGCCACCTTCGATGCCGAGCATGTGCGTGATGACACGCGTGGTATCGGTGCGGAAGGCGTGGAACATGAGATCGTAAAAAGCCCTGACGTAGTCCTGCATGTTGGCACTGGTGGCGTCAATGCTGAGGGCGGTTTCTGCGACTTCGGCCTTGGGTCGGTCGAGCCAGCTTTCGAGGCGCTGGATGCGTTGTTCCTGTTGGCGGACGGAGTCGAGATAATTATCGAGCGTGCTCCGGTCGGCGGCATTGAGGCGGGTCTTCAGTGAGCGGGAATCCTCCAGCACACCGTCGAGCATGCTCTTGTGCACGAGCAGTTCGCGACGGGCCTTGTCGAGGCTGTCCTTTTCCTGACCGAACATGAGGTTGAAGCAACGGCGAATGTTGCTCTCGGCAGGAATGGGCTGGCCGGTCTTGGTGTAGGATAAAGTATGCGTGCGTCCCAGTGTACCGACGCCGCCGCCGACGGACAGAGGCAGGAACGGCAGTCGGGTGTCGCGGCCGTTTTTCTCAGCCACAAGTTGGTCAAAGGAAATGGTGTTTTGATAGGCGTTGGCGTCCACGGGCCCTGCAGTGAGAAAGACGTCGGAAACGCCGTGGCCAGCCATGTGTCGTCCGGCGGGATGGGAGAGGCCGGAGAGGAATGTGAGATCTTTGCGATGCGGTTCAAACGATGCGGTCGATTTGTTGAGCTGGAAATCTTTGCCTTCGCCCTTGGGGAACCAGTGCCAGTCGGCGTGGTGCGGATCTTTCTCCGGCGGTAGGGT
>WTHG01000078.1 GCA_011523245.1 Verrucomicrobiales bacterium
GTCTTGATGGTAAGAGAAATCATGGAGCTTGGATTGAAACTGCCCGATCACCCCGTTCAGTTTCCCGCGAAGCGCGGTTAACGCCGACAGATCTTTCGCTAACTGCTCTTGAGCCTGCTTTAGTTGAGCTGCCACATTGGCATCGTCCGGCGCTTTCTCCACTTGCGCAGCTAATTGGTCATGCCGACTCTTAGCGGCGTTCAACCGCAGCAAGGCCGGTTGCTCCTGTTTATCAACAAAATCATGGAGCGTTCGGCGGGCCGCTTCCATGAGCTCACGGCGACGCACATGGTCGCGGGATGCATTGTTCTTATTCTGTTCGTCCTGCCGCAATTTGCCCTGAGCTGATCGCAGTTGACCTTCCCAATCTCGGACATGACGGTCGATCGATTGCAATTCCTCCAAGGCATCGACACGGGATTGATCCAGAGCCGTCTCTTTGCCTTTCAATTCATGATACACCGCCGCCTTCAACACGTAGTGGGCGCGCATTTGGACCAATTTCTTTTCAGCGGGATCCAAGACATTCTTCAGGACATTCGATTCATGCGTTTGGGCTTGTTGGTACGTTCGTGCGCGGGCATCGCGCTGAATCCGGGCAGCATCTACTTTCCGTTTGGCATCATCTCGCTGGCGACGTGCGTCATCGCGTGGGCCGGTATATTGATTAAGCGAGTCTCGGACGCGATTTCGACGGTTCTCAGCATACTCACGGGCCTTCCGGGCCCGAGTAACTGCCGCCACGATTTCCACCGGCCGTATGTTCCCCTTAAATGCTGCGCGCGCCTTATCGTAATCCTTTTTTCGCTCGGCCAGATGTTTCACATACCCATCCTGCTGTCGTTGCCGGTCCGCCTGATACTTGGCCACGTGCTCGGCATTGGTTTTGGCCTGATCAGCCAACGCCTTTTTCTCCGCCTCGATGGCCTTTTTGGTCTCGGCCACCCGGTGCGTTGCTCGTTCGTGCATCTCCCGAAGGCGCGGATTGAAAAAATGCGAACTCACATGCTGCTTCCGTTGGTGCAGGACATAGTCACTCTGGGTCTGAGCCGCATCTGACCGGGCCTTGCGGGCGGCGATTTCGCGTGCCTGCATGAGTTTCAGAGTTGCTGCCACCTCGGCATCAATTGCGGCGTGCTCCGTTTCTAGCCGCCTCCATTTTTCATCGAGCTGCACCAAATAAATCTTCGCCACTGATCGGGCCTTGAAAAGGCTATCGAAACGGCCCTGTCCCGCCACGGTTTGCTGTTGCTGCTGTTCGCTCAACGCTCCCCAGGTGGTCCAGGCGCGTTCCAAAATATTGGGCTCCGACTGAAAAGCGATCTCCTGAATTTCATCGGCCTTTAAACGAAGTTTTCGGAAGGGCGTTTGATTAGCGATCAACACAGATCCTTCCCATTCCAGTTTGCGCAGGCGAATCTCCGTACCCAGTTGCGTGCGCACCACCCATTGTTCGCGAGCTTTGGCCGGCTTTTGCAAAAACACTGCCGAGGCCTGCGAGCCGCCCTGATATTGTTTGGAACCGAAGAGGAGGGTCTGCAAAGTGATGTTGTTATCTTTAATGGACAGGATTTCTCCTTCCACAAAATCGCCGCCAACCAATAGCACGCCTTCGCGACCGACCTTGCCGGAACGGATGCGGTCAGCCACCGGCAAGGACAGCGGCTGGAAGAAAATGGCGGCTGCATTCACCGTCGTCAGCCTCACGCCCGCCGGTTCGCTGACAAAGCGCACTCGACTATCAGTTAGAGATTCCACCGGGTGCGCAATATAACTGCCGTTCCATGCGAGCGCGCCGGCCGCCGGAATCGCCGGTGGCGCAGGGGGCAACGGCCAATCCTTTACCGCACTCAAGGCCGTCCATGTCAGTCCCGGCCCACTCCATTCCAGTTCCAAAATCGCGTAGCTTGCCAAATTCAAATACTCGAGACGGAATGGATGTAATCCCGCGGCAAGCCGAATAGAGCCAGTGGCGCGCCGGTAGGAAAACTCTGCCGGAGTAGCCAGCACTTCCTTGTTCCCGATCACGAGTCGCGCGCAGTCATCGCTAGCCAACCGGAATTGGTAATTGCCCGCGCGCGGCACGTTCAGTTGTCCCTCAAAGAGAATGGCACCGGGCGTGTTACCCAATCGACGAACGGTCACATATTGGCGACTCACATCATCGACCGTACTGGGATCTCGCGTGATCGCTTCTTTGAACGCGGTGAACGAGCCTCTCCATATTTTGGTCTTCACTCCGCGCAATTCTGCCCGAACACTAGGAGCCGGAGCCAAATGCGCCTTTCGGACGATTCCCCAAGGAAACGTCTGTCCGTTAACCCGAACACCCTGTTGAGAGAGTTGCTGAAGAGAACCCGAAACAGTTTTTCCGTTCCGGGTTTGAATAGTGGCCGCCGAAAGGGAATATTGGACCGCCGCAAAAATCAGTGCGATGACGGCCAGCCGCAACATAATGCCTAACGTTGGTAAAGTGGCAAATAGTGGTAAGGCATTGCCAACATGGTAGTGTAAACGGCCGTGGTATAGATCGGCCCCACCCCGCCGCGTCCGCTGGCGTCCCAACGGTAAATATCGCCCTCCTTCTTGATACTCTTCACCACGGTGGTCGCAATGGCCTTGTACCATTTCTCCCACGTGTCCCCACCGATCATGTACTGGGCCGGCGCCGCGTAGAAATTGCCATACACATACCACTCTTGGGATTCCCGGTGGTTAGCGAACAGATACTTTGACCCCTTCATGACCAACGGATCATCGTACAGGCCACACACCTGCAGCGAATAAATAGCAGCAGCTGTCCTGGCAAACCCCGGTGAGGAACCCGGCTGATAACTGAACCCGCCTGTGCCGGCGTGATGACAGGCTTTCACGTATTTCACGGCGTTATCAATGGTACGCTGCGGCACATCGATTCCGGAATTTTTTGCCGCCCGCAGGGCCACCACTTGCAGCACCGTTACAGAAACATCCGCATCTCGCACCACCGGACGATACCGCCAGCCACCCTGCTGGTTTTGACTGGCAATTATCAGCTTAATGGTGCGGTCCAGTTTATCTCGAATTGCCGAGGAACGGGTCTGGCCATACAATTCCGCCAACGCGATGGTAGCAATGC